>JAZRFD010000001.1:0-17760 GCA_045661185.1 Eubacteriales bacterium
GATATCCATCTTGTTGACGTAGATCATACGGGGGACTCTGTACTTATCAGCCTGGCGCCAAACGGTTTCAGACTGGGGCTCAACGCCGCCCTTTGCGCACATAACGGTTACGGAACCGTCAAGGACACGCAGGGAACGCTCTACCTCTACGGTAAAGTCAACGTGGCCGGGGGTATCAATGATGTTGATACGGTTTTCCTTCCAGAAACAGGTGGTAGCAGCGGAAGTGATGGTGATACCTCTCTCCTGCTCCTGTGCCATCCAGTCCATGGTAGCTGCACCCTCGTGGGTCTCACCAAGCTTGTGCGTCTTACCCGTGTAGAACAGGATACGCTCGGTCGTGGTGGTCTTACCCGCGTCGATGTGCGCCATGATACCGATGTTTCTGGTATTTTCAAGTGAATATTCTCTTGCCATTGTGTTTTCTCCTTAGATAAACTCAGGCACAGATCAATATCTGTAGTGAGCAAACGCCTTGTTTGCTTCTGCCATACGGTGGGTTTCTTCCTTCTTCTTGAAGGCTCCGCCTGCGCTGTTCTTTGCATCGATGATCTCGCCTGCAAGTCTTTCAGCCATGGTCTTCTCTCCGCGCTTTCTTGCGAACAGAATGAGCCAACGCAGACCCAGGGTCTGGCGACGCTCTGCTCTGACCTCCATCGGCACCTGATAGGTGGAACCACCTACACGGCGTGCCTTCACTTCCAGAACAGGCATAATGTTCTCGAGCGCTTCCTGGAATACCTCCAGTGCGTTCTGGCCCTGCTTTTCCTCTACGAGCTTGAACGCATCGTAAACGATGGTCTGGGCAACACCCTTCTTGCCGTCGTACATTACGTTGTTGATCAGCTTGGTTACAAGCTTAGAACCATACAGCGGATCCGGCAATACGTCTCTTTTGGTAATACGACCTCTTCTCGGCACTGTACTTCCCTCCTTCATCAATATTATGAAATCATTGGTACTCAAAAGCATCTTCTGTTAGCGCCGTCGGGGTTTTACATAAACATTAAATTTACGGAAACACGTGGACGGGCAATTCTGCTTTCTTGTCGTTTGGCAGTCTTACTGCCGAGGGCAAACGAAAAAATTACTTCTTCTTTGCTCTCTTTGCGCCGTACTTGGAACGGCTCTGGTTACGGTTTGCAACACCCTGTGCGTCAAGAGTACCGCGAATGATGTGATAACGTACACCGGGGAGGTCTCTTACACGTCCTCCTCTGATGAGTACCACCGAGTGCTCCTGCAGGTTGTGGCCGATACCGGGAATGTAGACGGTTGCTTCCATGCCGTTGGTAAGACGTACTCTTGCAATCTTTCTCATTGCGGAGTTCGGCTTCTTAGGGCTGGTGGTAGACACCTTGGTGCAAACGCCTCTCTTCTGCGGTGCGGACTGATCGATTGCAGCGTTCTTCAAAGAGTTGAAGCCCTTCTGCAGCACGGGAGCCTTGGACTTGTAATCCTTCTCGCCGCGACCCTGTCTGACAAGCTGGTTAAAGGTTGGCATTCTCCATTTTCCTCCTTCTTCCGAAATTTAATGTTTATATACAGACACCCGACGCGTGGTCGTGTGATTCTGCCGTTTTTACTTGCGGTACCGTCCGTTTTGCACAAGGCACACTTCGGGCATACCCCCGCAATTACAATCTATTATAGCACTTTCCCACGATTTTGTCAAGATGCAAGATTTTCTTGTGATATTTTCTACTTTTTGCACAAATTCAAAGGGTTCAAATTTGATTATTTGCCACATTTTTCAATATTATACACCCTTCGCGCTCCAAAATGCCGAAAAAACGCGAGGCGCTCCCTTTCGGGAACGCCTCAAAGCATCTTTTGAATTAAACCGCCTCGGTTTCGGCAACTTCCTCGACCTTGCGAACGCCTACACCCTTGTAGCAATCCATACCCGTACCTGCGGGAATGAGCTTACCGATGATGACGTTTTCCTTGAGGCCGCGCAGGTAGTCAACCTTACCGTGAATCGCCGCCTCGGTGAGCACCTTGGTGGTTTCCTGGAAGGACGCTGCGGACATGAAGGACTCGGTCTGGAGCGACGCCTTGGTGATACCGAGCAGGATGGTGCTTCCCACCGCGTGGGTAAGGCCCTCCTCGCCCGCTGCAATGCGTGCGTCGATCTCATTGTTTGCTCTCTCCAGATCCATCATATCAATGTTGGAGCCAACGAGCAACTCGGAGCTACCGCTATCCTCAACGCGCATCTTTCTCGTCATCTGACGAGCGATGATCTCAACGTGCTTGTCGTTGACGTTACAGGACTGCGAACGGTAGACCTTCTGGATCTCCTTGATCAGGTATTCGTAAACCGCATCAAGACCCAGAATACGCATGATATCCGCGGGAGCCTTGCTGCCCTCGGTCATTGCCTCACCGACCTCAAGATGCTGACCTTCGATGATGGCGAGCTTCGTGCCGTAAGGAATCTGATACTCCTTGACCTCTGCTGCCACACCCTCGGGCTGATCCTTGTCGGGGTGAACGGTAACGGTGTGAATGTTGGAATTTTCCGCCATGCTGATGTGCGCGGTACCGCGGGTCTCGGACATGATGGCAGCCTTTTTGGGCTGACGTGCCTCAAAGAGCTCCTCGACACGGGGCAGACCCTGGGTAATATCCGAACCTGCGACACCACCGGTGTGGAAGGTTCTCATGGTCAACTGCGTACCGGGCTCACCGATGGACTGTGCCGCGATGATACCGACTGCTTCACCGACGTTGACGAGCTTGCCGTTTGCAAGGTCGGCACCGTAGCAGTGTGCGCAGATGCCCTGCTTTGCATGACACTGGATCACCGTACGGATATTGACGCCCTTGATGCCTGCGGCGGTGATCTGCTCGACTGCCTCCTCGGTGATCATCTGGTCGTCCTCGAGAATGACCTCACCCGTGGTGGGATCCACAACGGGACCCATGGTGAAGCGTCCGACGATACGGTCGGCAAGAGGCTCGAGCACGTTCTTTGCCTTTTCGTCGATGATATCGGTCACGTATGCGCCCTTGGTCGTGTCACACTTGATCTCGCGAACGATGACCTCCTGCGAAACGTCGACCAGACGGCGGGTCAGGTAACCCGAGTCTGCGGTACGGAGTGCCGTATCCGACAGGGACTTACGGGAACCCTTTGCACCCATGAAGTACTCGAGAATATTCAAGCCTTCACGGAAGTTGGACTTAATCGGCACCTCGATGGTGCGTCCGTTGGTTGCGAACATCAAGCCACGCATACCTGCCAGCTGACGCATCTGCGCGATGGAACCGCGGGCTCCCGAATCTGCCATGATCTTGATCGGGTTGAGGTTGCTGAAGCTGTTCTGCAGAGCAGCGGTTACGTCGTCCGTGGTCTTACCCCACAGCTTGACGACTGCGTTGTAGCGCTCCTCGTCGGAATACAGACCCATACGGTAGTACTCATTGAGGACGTCCACCTGCTTCTGTGCCGCGTCGATATACTCGGACTTTTCCTTCGGAATGGTCATGTCGTAGACCGAGATCGAGAAGGACGCTCTGGTGGAATAGCGGTAACCCAGCTCCTTGATATCGTCCAGCATCGTTGCGCAGACATCGGGGCCGTTGTTACGGATGCAGCGGTCAAGGATCTGACCGAGCTGCTTCTTTTTGATAACAAACTCGATTTCGAGCTTGAGTGCATTTTCGGGCTTGGAGCGATCCACAAAACCGAGGTTCTGCGGAATAACCTTGTTGTAGATCAATCGACCCAGCGTGGTCACGATGACGTCGGAGCGCATCTCGCCGTCGATCTCCTTGGACACACGGATCTTGATCTTGGAGTGCAGACCCAGAGCGCCGTTTGCGTGTGCCATCATAGCCTCGTCCATATTGCGATACATATGATAGCTGTAAACGATCTCGCCCTTTTCGTCGCGCACGGCGTTGCCGTTCTCATCCAGAACGGGAACGCGGTCACCGGGCTCGCCATCCTTCTCCATGGTAAGGTAATAAGCGCCGAGGATCATATCCTGCGAAGGAACCGTTACGGCCTTACCGTCCATGGGCTTGAGCAGGTTGTTTGCGGAAAGCATCAGGAAGCGCGCCTCTGCCTGTGCCTCTGCGGAAAGCGGCACGTGAACAGGCATCTGGTCACCGTCGAAGTCCGCGTTGAATGCGGTACATACCAGCGGGTGAAGCTTGATCGCGCGGCCCTCGACCAGCACGGGCTCGAACGCCTGAATGGACAGACGGTGCAGCGTCGGTGCACGGTTGAGAAGCACGGGATGCTCCTTGATCACGTTTTCAAGCGCGTCCCAAACGCAAGCGTTTGCGGGATCGTACGCACGATCGATCTTCTTCTGTGCGTCCTTGACGTTGGTAGCCTTGCCCATCTCGACAAGTCTCTTGATCACGAAGGGCTTGAACAGCTCGATCGCCATTTCCTTCGGCAGACCGCACTGATAGATCTTAAGGTTCGGGCCGACGACGATAACCGAACGGCCGGAATAGTCAACACGCTTACCGAGAAGGTTCTGACGGAAGCGTCCCTGCTTACCTCTGAGCATTTCGGACAGAGACTTGAGGGGGCGGTTGGAGGGACCCGTTACGGGCTTACCTCTCTTACCGTTGTCGATCAACGCGTCTACAGCCTCCTGCAGCATTCTCTTCTCGTTGCGGATGACGATCTCGGGGGTACGGATCTCCATCAGCTTCTTCAGACGGTTGTTGCGGCTGATCACGCGGCGGTACAGCTCGTTAAGGTCGGAGGATGCAAAGCGTCCGCCATCCAGCTGAACCATAGGACGAATGTCGGGAGGAAGCACGGGAATCACGTCCAGAATCATCCAATCCAGATGGTTTCCGGATTTACGGAAGGCCTCCACGACCTCGAGTCTTTTAATGATACGGGTCTTCTTTTGACCCGAAGCGGTTGCCAGCTCCTCCTTCAAGGATGCGGAAAGAGCCTCGATATCAATGCCCTGCAAAAGCTCCTTGATCGCCTCGGCGCCCATGCCTGCGCGGAACTCGTTGCCGTACAGCTCGCGGTACTCAACGTACTGCTTTTCGGTCATGACCAGACCCTTTTCCAAGGGGGTGTGACCGGGATCGAGCACGACGTTCTCTGCAAAATAGAGAACCTGCTCGAGCGCCTTGGGAGACATATCCAGCACCAGAGCCATGCGCGAGGGCACTGCCTTGAAGTACCAGATGTGAGATACGGGAGACGCAAGCTCAATGTGTCCCATTCTCTCACGGCGGACCTTCTTGGTCGTGACGTCAACGCCGCACTTCTCGCACTTGATGATCTCCTTGCTGTGGGAGTTCTTGTACTTACCGCACATACAAGCGCCGTCCTTGGTAGGACCAAAGATGCACTCGCAGAACAGTCCTCCGACCTCGGGCTTGAGCGTTCTGTAGTTAATGGTTTCCGCTTTGTTGACCTCACCGTAGGACCACTCACGGATCATATCCGAGGAAGCCAAACCAATTTTTATAGAATAAAATTCTTTATGTTCCACAGTTGTAACCATGAACCCTTTCTATCTATACTCACGGCGGACATCGGGAGGCACTTCCCCTCCCGTGTCCGGGTTATCCGCATGTCTGCGGATCATTTTTGTTTATTCGTCGTCGGTCGCAAACTCGTCGCCGTAATCCTCGGATTCCTCATAGACGTCCTCAAACTCGTCCTCGTCCTCCTCAATTACGTCGCCGTTTTCATCCTCGATCATAAAGGAGCGGCGGATATCGTCCTCCATTGCACGCTTCTGACCCAGAACCGCGTCAATCGCGTCCTTATCGGCACCGCGCACAACGGAATCCTCCTCGTTGCAAAGCTCGGACAGCTCAATATCGTTGCCATCCTTATCCTGCACGCGGATATCCAGCGCCAGGGACTGCAGCTCCTTTACCATGACCTTGAAGGACTCGGGCACGCCGGGGGTCGGGATGTTCTGACCCTTGATGATCGCCTCGTAAGCGCGACGGCGTCCGTTGATATCGTCCGACTTGACGGTCAGGATCTCCTGCAGCGTGTAAGCTGCGCCGTACGCCTCAAGTGCCCATACCTCCATCTCACCGAAACGCTGTCCGCCGAACTGAGCCTTACCGCCCAGAGGCTGCTGCGTGACGAGAGAGTACGGACCGTTGGAGCGCGCGTGGATCTTATCGTCAACCAGATGGTGAAGCTTGAGGTAGTACATGATACCGACCGTTACGGGGTTATCGAAGGGCTCGCCCGTACGTCCGTCGTACAGAACCGTCTTACCGTCCAGAACCTTCAGGCGCTTTTCTGCGCGCAGTTGATTCATGAACGCGTCGTCGGCTCTCTCCTCATCGGAGAGCGTGCGCAGAGACTTGACACCGGTCTCGGGATCGGTGGTCTCCTCATACAGAGCCTTGCCCTCGGGGTTTTCCAAGGGGAACAGGTCTCTTTGCATGCCTGCCGCCTCAAGGCATTCGAGAATGTCCTTCTCGTTTGCGCCACCAAAGACGGGAGTCATGATCTTCCAGCCCAGCTTACGGGCCGCGATACCGAGATGCACCTCCAGCACCTGACCGATGTTCATACGGGAAGGCACGCCCAGAGGGTTGAGCACGATATCAAGCGGAGTACCGTCGGGCAGGAACGGCATATCCTCGGGAGGCAGAATACGGGAAACGACACCCTTGTTACCGTGTCTACCTGCCATTTTATCTCCCACGGAGATCTTACGCTTTTGCGCGATATAGACCTTAACGACCTTATTGACGCCTGCGGGAAGCTCATCGCCCTGCTCGTGCGAGAATACGCGCACGTCAACGACGATACCGGACTCACCGTGTGCCAGACGCAAGGAGGTGTCACGGACCTCGCGGGACTTCTCGCCGAAGATCGCGCGCAGAAGTCTTTCCTCGGCGGTCAGCTCGGTCTCGCCCTTCGGCGTGATCTTACCGACCAGAATGTCACCCGAGCGCACCTCGGTACCCTTCTTAACGATACCCTCGGCATTCAGGTCGCGCAGTGCGTCCTCGCCGATATTGGGAATCTCGCGGGTAATTTCCTCGGGGCCGAGCTTGGTGTCTCTTGCTTCGTGTGTATATTCCTCGATATGCAACGAGGTGTAAACGTCGTCGCGTACCAATCTTTCGTTCAGAAGAACTGCGTCCTCATAGTTATAGCCCTCCCAGGTCATAAAGCCGATGAGCGCGTTCTTACCAAGGGAAATCTCACCGTTGGAGGTCGCAGGACCATCCGCGATGACCTGTCCCGCCTCAATCAGGTCGCCCTTCTTGACGACGGGGCGCTGGTTGAAGCAGGTACCCTGATTGGTTCTCTTAAACTTGAGCAGCTCATATACGTCCTTGATGCCGTTCTCGCAAGCGATCACGATGCGATCCGCCTGCACGCGTTCAACAACGCCTGCTCTCTGTGCGATCACAACGACACCGGAATCCAGAGCCGCCTTGTGCTCCATACCCGTACCGACGATCGGAGAATCGTTGACGAGCAGCGGCACTGCCTGCTTCTGCATGTTCGAACCCATGAGTGCACGGGTGTTGTCGTCGTTTTCAAGGAACGGGATCATTGCCGACGCCACGGATACGAGCATTCTCGGTGCGATATCCATATAGTCAACGCTTCCTGCGTCCACCTCAACGATCTCGGTCTTATCACGGCCGATGACCTTTGCGTTGACGAAGCAATCGTTTTCGTCCAAGGGCTCGTTAGCCTGTGCAACGATATAATGATCCTCGGTGTCCGCGGTCATGTATTCCACCTCGTCGGTCACGTGGTGGCGGAAGGTTCCGTCGCCGTTATCAATGTGCTCGACCTTGCGGTAGGGCGCTTCGATAAATCCGTAATCGGAGATACGCGCGTAGGTGGAAAGGTAGGAGATCAGACCGATGTTCGGGCCTTCGGGAGACTCGATCGGGCAGATACGTCCGTACTGCGTGTAGTGAACGTCACGCACGTCGAAGGACGCACGGTCACGGGACAGACCGCCGGGGCCGAGCGCGGACAGACGGCGCTTGTGGCTGAGCTCTGCCAGAGGGTTGTTCTGGTCCATGAACTGAGACAGCTGGCTCGAGCCGAAGAACTCGCGGATCGCGGTGGTAACGGGACGGATGTTGATCAGAGCCTGAGGGGTCATCTTATCGTTATCCTGCGTTGCCATTCTCTCCTTGATGATCTTATCCATGCGCGCAAAGCCGATGCGGAGCTGGTTCTGCAGCTGCTCACCGACCGAGCGAATACGACGGTTGCCAAGGTGGTCAATGTCATCCACGCTGCCGATATCCTGCGCAAGGCCCAACAGATAGCTGATCGACGCCAGGACGTCGTCAACGGTCAGGCACTTCGGGCACAGGTCTGTCAAGCGGTCCTTGACGGACTCCTTGATCGCATCGAGGTCGCCGCCGCACTCCTGCATGATCTCAAGCAGAACGGGGATACGCACCTTTTCGCGCACGCCGCAATCGCGGAGACTGTCACCGAGCACGTACAGGGGGTTGACCGTGTTGTTACCGATCACCTTTACGATGCTGCCGTTATCAAGGCTGATCTTGATCTCATTGATGCCGGCATGCTCGATCTCGCGCGCCATTTCGGGCGTGATCACGTTTCCTGCCTCAAGAACGACCTCACCCGTGAAGGGGCTGACGACGTCCTCTGCCAGACGGCGGTTTGCGATGCGGTTGTGGACCGACATCTTCTTATCAAATTTATATCGACCTACGGGCGCGATGTCATAACGCTTGGGGTCAAAGAAATAGTTGTGGAGCAGCGTGCGAGCCGCTTCCTCCGTGGGGGGCTCACCGGGACGGAGCTTTTTGTAGATCTCCTTGAGTGCTTCAACAACGGTGGTGGAACGGTTCTGAACCGCCAGAGCCTCACACTCGTCCTTTTCAAAGGTGAGCGTCAGGTGATTGTCCTCTCCAAAGAGCGCATAGATATCCTCGCGGGTTTCAAGACTCAGCGCGCGGATAAATGTCGTCAGAGGCAGCTTGCGGTTTTTATCAATACGGACGTACGCCACGCCGGACGCGTCGATCTCGTACTCGAGCCATGCGCCGCGATACGGGATCACCGTGGTGGCATAGGTCTTTTTACCTGCCTTATCAATTTCGGAAGCATAGTACATACCGGGAGAACGAATGATCTGGGAAACGATCACACGCTCGGCACCGTTAATGACGAACGTACCCGTTTCGGTCATGAGCGGAAAATCGCCCATGAAGATATCCGCCTGCTTCACTTCACCCGTCTGCTTGTTGGTCAAGCGTACGTTGACCTTCAAGGGTGCGGCGTAGTTGACATCTCTCTCCTTGCACTCCTCAACGGGGTATTTCGGATGAGCCTCATCCAAGGTGTAGGAGATAAACTCGATCACGAGGTTGCCGTAGGTATCGGTGATGGGGGATGCGTCACGCAGAACCTCCATCAAGCCCACCTTCTTGAACCATTCGTAGGACTTCGTCTGGATCTCCACCAGATTGGGCAGCGGATAATCGAACCGAGAGGTAGCAAAGCTCTTTCTCGTGTTCTGACCAAGCTTTTGATCTTTTACTTTGATCATGAATTCAATCACTCCATTCAAAGAATTGATAACGCGAAGAAAATCACAGTCGATGTGCGGAGCCTTTTTGACATCAGGCTTTTTGTGCAAATTGCCATTTTTGCAATTTGTCATAAATCACCAAAGTTTCCACAATACGAGCGATTATAATGCAGTTTAAAATTATATCATGTTTTTTGTTCATTGTCAAGTATTTTTTGCAAAAAAATTCATTTTTTTCTGATTTATTTTTTCACGCGCTTGTAACACTCGCCAAAAAGGCCTTTCAAATAGCTTATATTTATATAAAATGAAGATTTTCGACAAAAAAGCGTCCCGCTCCGATTGCGCGCGTTGATCGAGGCGACCATCGGTCGCCCGCTGATCGGCCAAGCTCCTTTTAACAAGTAATTCGCGCACCCAAACAAAAAGAGCCGAAGAGTGCAAGCGTTCTTCAGCTCTTTTTTATAAAAGCCAAGCACGGCTCTCACAACGAGAGATCGCAAATATTGATAATTTTCTTTTTTCTGCGCTCGGCCATCCGCAGGCTTTGATACGCTCCACCGTAGCCGCGACACACATACGCTATGATCAAATCGGCATTCGCCATCATCCATTCATTTCTCTTTGAGATCGCAAATCTGGGCGGCGTATTCTCAATCGGCGGATATATGGACGCATCGTATAAGCCGCGGCTCTGCATTTCCTTGATCCTTGTCTGCTCCGATAAACTCATATAGGGGGTAACGTAAACAAGCTCTACGTTCCCATGCTCCTTTTTCAGCTCTCTGCAGGCGCAAGCGCAAATTTCGTCAAATTCACCGTATCCTCCAAGATAGAAGGTCACTCGCTCGACGCCCACAATGTGGTTTCTTATCTGCTCTTTTACGATTTCTTTCACCCCACTCCTTAAAGCGACAGATGCGTGACCCGCAAAGCTGATGACCATATAACGCCTCCTCTTTTTTCGTGGAAAACCACGATTTTGTGAATATATTATACACCCACACGAAAAAATGTCAATATCGTGGAACTCCACGAGATAAAAAATTGACATTTTTCTATAATAATTGTGGAACTCCACAAAAAAGCGAGCTGGGGGTAATTATGAAATTAAACGATGCCATTATTCGACGTATAGAAGAAATCTGCGAAGAGCGCGGAAGCAGCATTTGCGATACCGCCTTAAGCGGCGGAATGTCACCGTCGGCCATTTACGACCTCATCAAGGGAAGAACAAAGTGCTCAAAGGTGATTACCGTCAAGCGCTTTTGCGAGGGCGCGGGAATGACCTTGTCCGAGTTTTTTAACAGAGAATATTTTAACGACTGCGAGGAAGATTGAATATAGAAAAAGCCGAAGAGTGCAAGCGTTCTTCGGCTTTTTGTTTTGTTATGCTTTTGTGGGCCTGGGACGTTTTGCCTCGCCCACCTTTTGTCCTTGTGATAGAAAACGCTGTCGCGAAATGCGTAGACGAAGAACGCGAGCAGCATCGCAACGAATCCCACGCATTGTGCTGCTATACTCTGCGGTGTTGCAAACAGTTCACGAACGTCCATTTGCTTTCCTTTCGTTTTTACTCACATTTGCAAAAGCTTACTTTACAGTCTTTTGAAAGGGACAAACATCATTGACGCGCACGGGAAGCAGACGAAGCGCAAAACGGAATGCCTGCTCGTCCAGACGCAGTGCCCGATCAAGCTCGGGACCGCAGGAATTCGACCCGATACCGCTGTGACGGTAGTCAAGATGCACCACGGTTTCGGCAAGCGGCTTCAGCTCATAGTCGTGCGCGGTCGCACTCAGCATTTCGGGGGTAAAGTGCGAGCAGTTGAAGCTGAACGCGCCCGTGGCGTCGGTGTTGGTGGCAAGCAAGCCCTGCCCTGCCATGTTGGCAACCTCTACCCAACGGGTTTCGGTGTGCGCCATGTTCTCCTGCGGACGCACGTAGTGCTCAAAATGCTCGGTCACGGTGGTCGCATAGCGGCTCACGCGCGACGCTTGCTTCTTGTCGGCATAGGACTCCACAGGGCCACGGCCGAAATAGGTCAGCTGCTCGCAATCGGCGGGCATTTTGAATTCCAGGCCAAAGCGCGGCAGGAACGCGTCCTTCTTTTCAACCTTGACGTCCATATCCACGCGCACACCCTCGCCACGCGCAAACACGTACGTGACGTTCATGCGCACAAGGGGCGATTTTGCGGGCGCAGAGAGGATCAGGAACGCGCCTACGCGAATCTCGTTTTCATCTGCCGAGTCAATCGCACAAGCGTGGCAATTGACCTGCATCTTATGATAGAAATCTCCGTACCAGCGCTTCTTTACCTCGCGGTCGTTGTCGGTGGGCGCGCGCCAGATCGTGGGCTTTACGGGCGAGGACAAAAGCTCCTTGCCGCTGCCAACCACAGAGGACAAGAGTCCATGCAGGCGGTCGACCGTGTAAACGCTGTCACCGTCGGTCACAACGATATCGTAGCCGCATTCGCGCACGCCAAAGCTCTGCGCCATGGGTGCTTTTTCAAGGATCGGCATTGCGGCGCTTTCAAGCTCAGTCTGCTCAAAGCCGACCTCGTATCCCACGTCCGCCCACGGAGCGGGCATATTGGTGCGGAAATACAGATTGAGATAGCAGAAGCCGTCCAGCCCCTCAAAGCCGTTTTTATCCAGCACGTAGGTGCGGCGGCGGCCGGGAACAATATTCAGTCCTGCAATACGTCCGTTTCGGATCACGCGG
Source organism: Eubacteriales bacterium (assembly GCA_045661185.1). Classification (GTDB taxonomy): domain Bacteria; phylum Bacillota; class Clostridia; order Oscillospirales; family CAG-272; genus UMGS1865. The sequence continues at coordinate 12,241 of JAZRFD010000001.1, forward strand.
CCGTTGCGTTCAACCGTCCAATACAGGTCAAGATCGGAGAGGTTGGTAAAGTGCCGCGTGTTCCAAAGCGTTACGTTTCCCCTCTTCGCGTCAAACGCCACCATGCGGCAGGGGCGCATGACCTGCTTGAGCTCAAGCATTCCCGTGTGAGGACGGCGGTCGGGATACAAAAGTCCGTCCACGCAGAAATTGCCGTCATTCGGGAAGGTGCCGAAATCGCCGCCGTATATGAATTTGGGATCGCCCACCGTACCGATATCCACCGAGTGGTCAAGGAGCTCCCAAACGCAGCCGCCAAAGAACCAATCGTATTTGTAAATGGCCTGCCAATAGGCCTCAAGATCACCGGGGCCGTTGCCCATCGCGTGGCAGTACTCGCAGAGATAGAAGGGCTTTTTGACCTTTTTGCTGTCGCCGTACACCCGAACGATGTCCTCAACCGAGGGGTACATGCGGCTGTCGATATCCACGTAGGGCATATCCATCGCGTACCCGTGATCCGTCAGCGCGCGGCGGGACGCATCCTCGGAATGCACGATGCAGCCGGGCATACGGGTGTGGAAATATTCTGCCATGAGGCGGTGGTTGAGTCCAATGTAGCTCTCGTTACCAACCGACCACATCAGCACGCACGCGCGGTTTTTGTCGCGCTCCATCATGCGGCGCGCGCGGTCAAGATACGACTCACTCCACGCGGGATCGTTTGTCAAGCGCCCCCAGTCGCCTACGGATTGCATGCCGTGCGTTTCAATATCCGCCTCGTCGCACACGTAAAAGCCGAGTTGGTCGCAAAGCTCGTAAAAGCGCGGATCGTTCGGGTAGTGGCTGGTGCGGATCATGTTGATATTGTTCGCCTTCATAATATAGAGGTCGCGCAGCATGTGATCCATCGGCGTCGCGCCCCCAAGATAAGGGTGGCTGTCGTGGCGGTTGACGCCCTTTGCCTTGACCTTCTTGCCGTTGACAAGGATCACCCGCCCTTGAATCTCATAGCGACGAAGTCCGATTGCCTCGCGGATATGCTCCCCGCCAACCGTCAGATACAGCGCGTAAAGGCGCGGCTCCTCATCGTTCCAGAGAATGGGGGCGTTGACCTCAAGCGTCAGCTCCGCTGTTCCGCTGACCGCAAGCGTGCCCTCTGCCACGGTTTGACCGCCGGGCGAGACCAAGCGATATGCCACGTCACTCTCGCCGTTCAGCGCAAGCTCCGTCTTGATCGTTGCGTGAGTAAAGTCCTCGTTCAGATAGGGGCGTACGTAAAGATCCTCTACGTGCACACGGTCGCGCAGAAGCAGATAGACCTCGCGGAACAACCCTGAGGAGCGAATCTTGTCCTGGTCCTCGAGATACGAGCCGTCGCACCACTTGAACACCAGCACCTGCACGGTGTTGATGCCGGGAACGAGGTAATCGTTGATGCGCACCTCGCTTGTCATATGGCTGACCTGGCTGTACGCCGCGAATTTTTTGTTGATGTAGAGATAGAAGCAGGAATCCACGCCCTCAAATACCATGCGGATATCCTGATCCGCCAAGGCGTCGGCGCTCACCTCAAACGTGCGCTCGTAAAGCCCGCAGGGGTTGTCCTCGGGCACAAAGGGGGGATCGACGGGATAGGGATAGTTGACGTTGGTGTACTGCGGCACGTCATACCCGCGGTTCAACGCCAGCTGCCAGCTCATGGGGACGTTTAAGCGATCTGCCCCCTCGGCGCTGTAAGCGTCTGCCGTAAAATCGGGCAGCTCACGCTCGGACGCAAAATAGCGGAACGCCCACTCGCCGCAAAGGGAGACAAAGCGGTCGCTCTCGGCACGGTTGCAGGTATTTGCTGCCGCGTCACTCTGATACGGGATAAAATACGCGTGCGGCTCCTCGCACCCGATGTGCAGGTGGGAAAGAGAGCGATGATAATTGAGTTCAAGCATCGTAAAAATCCTTTCTCTCGTTTGAAGTATAATATCCTACTGTTTTATTATCCCATATTTCCATTTTCTTGTCAATATCATTTATCTGCAAAATATAAAAATCCTACATGGCAGCGTTGACAAACACGCGCGCGTATGGTATACTGAAATCATCAAATATGGGAGGTGCTTTTATGGGAGAGCAAGTAAAAAAGCCTTTGTTTCGCGGTGCCGCGATCCTCTTTTTGCTCTGCACGTGCTTTGAAATCCTGCACGTTGTCGGAGTTTCTTTGGCGCGCACCCCCATCACCGCTGCCGCACAGGCGATCGGTGCTCTCGCGGCACTTTTCTGTACCGTTCTGCTCTTTATGAAGCGCCGCTCGCTTCTGTGGCTACCCTGCACGCTGATGATCCTGCGCTCGGTGGCACTGATCGCGGCCTGCATTGTTGAATACTGTATCGGCGCTCGCTTTTCTACACCGATTGACCTCGCGCTCTACGGCGGTCACCTGTTTGAAATCACCGCATGGAGCATACTGCTTGTGTTTGCCATCCTCCGCCCGCAGAAAAAGTCATCCTTACCTTTTCTGATCGTCGTGCCGGTGCTCCTTTCCGTCAGCCTTTTGATGAAGGCGGGGATCTTTTGCACCATGTCGCTGATTTTGTTCATGTTTTCGGGGCTGAACCTGCTCGCAGGGCTGATCTTTCTGCTCCCGCTGATTCACAACGTGTTGCACATCATAGCTGTTTCTCTCTTGTTCTTCCTCATCAGTCGTCCCGAGCCCCCCACCGCTACCGACGACACCCCCAACGCTCCTTGATTCCAAAGCCGCCGCGCGCTTGCGCGGCGGTTTTTCTTGACAAACGCGCGCACGTGTAGTATAATAAGCGTAACAAACGCAAGGAGGTAACAGCATGGCAGTCACACGCAATTCCCCGATCACGGTGCTTCCCGGGATCGGCAAAACCAAAGCTGAATACTATGCCAAAATGGGCGTACGAACGCTGGGAGATCTGCTGTTGCACTACCCCCGTGCGTACGAAAATCGCGGTGACGTGGTGCCGCTGGCACTCTCACGCACCGACGGCAAGAGCGCAACCGTTCTGACCGTGGCGACAGAGCCGCGCGTGGTACGCCTGCGCTCGCACAAGTCCTTTCTCAAGTTCCGCGCGTTTGACGAAAGCGGCAGCTGTGAGATCGTCTATTTCAATCAGGATTATCTGAAATCCCAGTTCCCCATCGGTTCGGTGTTCCGCTTTTTCGGCAAGGTCGAGCGCAAGGGAAAGAGCTTTTCCATGTCCTCCCCCGTGGCCGAGCCATGGGCAGAAACCGTCGCGCTCCCGCCCTTGTGGGCGGTCTACCGCATGACCGAGGGGATCACGCCCAAGCAGATTGCCCGCGACGTCGCGGCCGCTCTGGAGCTTTTATCCGAGTCCACCGAGGAGCATCTCCCTGCCGAGCTGCGGCAAAAACGCGCGCTCTGCACGCTGGCCTTTGCCGAGCGCAACATCCACCGTCCCGATTCGCGCGAATCCTTGATGATCGCGCGTCGGCGCTTGGTATTTGATGAGTTTTTCTGCTTCTCGCTGGGGGCCGCGGTCACGCTCCGTCGCGAAAAGCAAACGGGCGCGCCCGTATGTCACAACGGTGACGTCACGGGGCTTTTGCGCACGCTTCCGTATGAATTGACGGGGGCGCAGAAGCGCGCGATCGAGGAGATCCGCCGCGACATGGCGCGCGACGTACCCATGAGCCGCATTCTCGTGGGTGACGTGGGCTGCGGAAAAACGGTCTGCGCCGCCGCCGCGATGCTCATAGCCGTACAAAACGGGCGGCAGGCCGCGCTGATGGCACCGACTGAAATTCTGGCGCGTCAGCATTTTGCGGATCTTGCTCCCACGTTTGCTTCCCTCGGCATCTCCTGCGAATTGCTGATCGGTGCCACGCCCACCGCCACAAAGCGCAAGATCAAGGCGGCTCTCGCGGCAGAATCCCCCGAAAACCGCTTACAGGTGGTCATCGGCACACACGCATTGCTTTCGGACGGTGTGGAATTTGCCGCCCCGGGGCTTGTCGTGACCGACGAGCAGCACCGCTTTGGCGCGCGTCAGCGCGCGCTCCTGTCCGAAAAGAACACGCACGCGCACCTGTTGGTCATGAGCGCCACGCCCATCCCGCGATCCTTAGCGCTCGTGCTCTACGGTGACCTTGACATCTCCCACATTGACGAAATGCCTCCCGGCCGCCAACGAGTGGACACCTTTGTGGTGGACGAAACTTATCGCGCGCGGTTGTGCGGGTTTATTCGCAAGCAGGTCGACGAGGGGGGGCAAGTATACGTGGTCTGCCCCGCGGTCGAGGAAGAACCGACCGCGCCCGAGGAGCTGACGCTCTCGCAGATCGGTGAAGCCTACCTTCCGACAGAAGAAAAGCCGCCGCTCAAGGCAGCGGTGGAATTTTCCAAGGAATTGCAGGAGCTGTTCCCCGACCTCTCGGTGGCATTCCTGCACGGCAAAATGAAATCCGCCGACAAGGACGCCGTTATGCGCGAATTTGCCGCAGGCAACGTACACATTCTGGTCTCCACCACCGTCATTGAGGTGGGCGTGAACGTTCCAAACGCCTCTCTCATGATCGTTGAAAACGCCGAGCGCTTCGGCCTTTCGCAGCTGCACCAGCTTCGCGGACGCGTCGGGCGTGGCAAGCGAAAATCCTACTGTATTTTGGTTGCGGGTAGTGGCGGTGCGAACGTGTCGCAGTCCTCGCGCGACCGCCTTGAAGTGATGCGCACGACCTACGACGGCTACAAAATTGCCGAGCAGGATCTTTCCCAGCGCGGCCCCGGCGACTTCCTTGCCTCCGCCTCCGACCAAGCGGTGCGGCAAAGCGGAGGACTGACCTTCCGTCTTGCCGACGCGGGTGAGGATCTCACCCTTATGACAGACGCCTCCGCCGACGCGCGCGCGCTCCTTGACAGCGACCCTACGCTCGCATCCCACCCCCTCCTCGCCGCAAAAATTCAGGCAATGTTTACCCTTGAAGAGGGGTTGATTAGTTAGTTGTGTGGGGGTGTGGGGGAAGAACCTTTTTGAGAAAAACATCGTGGCGTTCCGCCACTACGAGAGTTTTTCGCGAGCGAAAAAGCTCTGGTTCTCCCCCACAAAACCACCCCACTAAAACATCCCCACAAGCCAATAAAACAGCCCGTAGATCGAGCCCGCGAGAGTGCCGTAGAGCAGGACGGGGCCCGCGACGGTGAAGATTTTGGCACCGACGCCCAGCACCAAGCCCTCGGCGTGGCTGTCGATGGCTGGGGAAACAACGGAGTTGGCAAAGCCCGTGATGGGAACGAGCGTTCCCGCGCCCGCGAATTTAGCGATACGGTCGAAGATCCCGAGCGCGGTCAGTACCACGGCAACAAGGATCAAGGTGACCGAGGTCAGCGTGGCGGCGCTATCCTCATTCATGGCACAGAGCGACCCGTAAACGTCACGCAAGCCCTGTGCCGCGATGCAGATCAATCCGCCCACCAAAAAGGCGCGCAGGCAGTTTTTGGCGGTGGGGGAGTGCGGCGCGTGCGCGTCGGCAAAGCGGCGGTAGGTCTTTTTGTCCATT
>JAZRFD010000002.1:0-9074 GCA_045661185.1 Eubacteriales bacterium
ATTCGTCGCAACAACACTCAAATCCTTGCTCGCCGTTCCCAAGACAAACGATTGGATTTCCCGGCGTAAGCTCTACGTTCGTAATCTCTGTTACCTTATTTGGAATATTCCGGCTCATATATCCTCCGTTCACATACAAAAAAAGTGCGTACAACCGAAGCTGTACGCACCGAAAAACGCAAACTCCGATTGTCGCCAAACAATCTCTCAATCGTATAGGTTCGCTATAAAATCAAGCAGGAGTCGCGTTTTTGCCAAAACGTATTTGCTTAATTTTATAGCGAAAAAAGCTATAGTTATCCTATAACGAAAAAACCTATAACTATGAATATCAAGATTGTTTGGCACAATTATTATAGCACATCTTTTACGGTTTGTAAATACGTTTAGCGGAATTTTATTCGATGACCTGATCAAAAGAACATTATGTTTTTTGAACAAGCCCCGCGTTTGTGTCCGTGAATGAAAAATACGGTATACCTCTTTTGAGATATACCGTATTTTTGTATCCTTTCCTTTAGCGTGCCGCTTAAAAGGACGGGGGGAGGGTATGATCAATACATACCGCCGCCCATGCCTGCAGCGGGTGCTGCGGGAACGGGATTTTCTTCCTTCTTATCGGCAACGACACTCTCGGTGGTGAGAATGACGGACGCGATGGATGCTGCGTTCTGGAGCGCGGAGCGGGTCACCTTGGTGGGGTCCACGATACCTGCTGCCATCATGTCGCAGTATACCTCGTTGTAAGCGTCAAAGCCATAGCCGATCTTGCCGCTGGAAAGGATCTTATCAACGACCACGCCGCCGTCAAAGCCCGCGTTTGCGGCAATCTGGCGAACGGGCTCCTCAAGAGCCTTGACAACGATCTTGACACCGGTTTTTTCGTCACCGTCAACCGTGTCAACAAGCTTCTCTACCTCGGAGATGACGTTGAGGTAAGCGGTCCCGCCACCTGCAACCATGCCTTCCCCAACTGCCGCCTTGGTCGCGTTGAGCGCGTCCTCGATGCGGAGCTTCTTTTCCTTCATTTCAGCCTCGGTAGCGGCACCGACCTTGATGACCGCAACGCCGCCCGCGAGCTTTGCAAGGCGCTCCTGCAGCTTTTCACGGTCGAAGTCGGAGGTGGTCTCAACGATTGCATGGCGGATCTGTGCCACGCGTGCCTGGATCTCTGCGGAGTTACCCGCGCCGCCGACGATGATGGTGTGCTCCTTGTTGACCTTGATCTGGCGTGCACGGCCGAGCAGATTGAGGGTTGCTTCCTTGAGGTCCAGACCGATCTCGGAGGAGATGACCTGACCGCCCGTGAGGATCGCGATATCCTGCAGCATTTCCTTGCGGCGGTCGCCAAAGCCGGGAGCCTTGACAGCCACGCAGTTGAACACGCCGCGGAGCTTGTTGAGCACGAGGGTGGTCAGAGCCTCGCCCTCGACGTCCTCTGCGATGATGAGCAGCTTTCTGCCTGCCTGAACGATCTGCTCGAGCAGGGGCAGAATTTCCTGAATGTTGGAGATCTTCTTGTCGGTGATCAGAACGAGTGCGTCGTCGTAGACGGTCTCCATCTTATCCATATCGGTTGCCATGTAGGGGGAGAGGTAGCCGCGATCGAACTGCATACCCTCAACGACCTCGGAGTAGGTGTCTGCGGACTTGGATTCCTCGATGGTGATAACACCGTCGGAGGTGACCTTTTCCATAGCATCCGCGATCAGCTGACCGATGACCTCGTCGCCTGCGGAGATCGTACCGACGCGTGCGATATCGTCAGAGCCGTTGACCTTCTTGGAGTTTGCAACGAGTGCCGCAACCGCTGCGTCAACTGCCTTTTTCATGCCCTTGCGAACGACCATGGGGTTGGCACCCGCGGTCACGTTCTTCATGCCCTCACGCACAAACGCTTGAGCGAGGAGCGTTGCGGTGGTGGTACCGTCGCCCGCCGCGTCATTGGTCTTGGTAGCAACCTCCTTGACCAGCTGTGCGCCCATGTTTTCGGCTGCGTCCTCAAGCTCGATCTCCTTTGCGATGGTCACACCGTCGTTGGTAATCAGGGGAGAGCCGTATTTCTTGTCAAGAACCACGTTTCTGCCCTTGGGGCCCAGCGTGATCTTAACGGTGTCTGCCAGCTTATCCACGCCGCGAGAGAGTGCGTTGCGTGCTTCAATTCCGTAAAGAATATCCTTTGCCATTGTTCAAATACCTCGATTTCAATTATTCTACGATTGCGAGAATGTCGCTCTGCTTGACGATGGTGTACTCGGTGCCGTCCATCTTAACCTCGGTGCCGGAATACTTACCGGTGATGACCTTATCACCAACCTTGACCTCCATGGGGATCAGCTTGCCGTTATCGTCACGCGCGCCGGGGCCTACGGCCACGACCTCTGCCACCTGCGGCTTTTCCTGTGCGGATGCTGCCAGCAGGATGCCTGCCTTGGTTTTTTCCTCGGCCTCCACGAGCTTGACCACAACGCGGTCGGAAAGCGGTTTGATATTCATAGTTTCATACCTCCTATATAAGTAGCCCATCTGTCGGGCGTTTTAGCACTCAAACGGTTCGAGTGCTAACCTTACATTATTTTATACTGTTTTTTGGAAAAATCAAGTCTTTTGCACTATTATTCACACTCTTTTAACAAATTTATTACGCCCGGGGAAAAAGACTGCTGCAATCGCGCTTTTTTTGTCACATATCCGCCGCTTTTTTTGCATAATATTGAAGCAAAACGGCAAAGGAGATTGCGGTATGCTGAAATGGCTTTTGACAGGGGGGCTCATCCCCGTGGCGCTGATGCTTGGCGGCGTATTCTTTCTGATCTATCTGCGCGGATACCCCTTTCGGTCGGGGCGCATGATGTGGCGCGCTTTGCGCACGCCCGGAACGGAGGGCGTTTCTCCCTTCCGGGCACTAATGCAGGCGCTGGCGGGAACGCTTGGCGTTGGAAACATCGTGGGCGTTGCCAACGCGATCGCAATTGGCGGTGCGGGGGCGATATTTTGGATGTGGATCTCGGCATTCCTTGCTATGATCCTCAAATATGCCGAGATCCTTTTGGCACTCGCGCACCGCCGCGTGGGGAAGAACGGATTTTTCGGCGGCGCGGTCTATTACATCACCGACGTCCTCGGGGCGCGGCGGCGCGCACGTGCGGGGCGTGTGCTTGCCACGTGCTTTGCCGTTTTGATGATTGTGAACGCGATGAGCATGGGATGTATGATCCAGGTGGGTGCCGTGAGCGAATCCATGCACGAGGTGGTCGGCGTTTCTCCGCTTGTGTGCGGTGCGGTGCTCGTGCTGCTTGTCGCTCCTTTATTGTTAAAAGGAATGAGAGGCGTTTCGGCGCTGACCGAATATCTCGTGCCGATCATGACGGCGGGGTACGTGATCCTGTCGGTCGCGGTGCTGATCCTGCGGCGCGATCACTTGGGCGACGCGTTCGCGCAGATCTTCGGGGAGGCCTTTTCCGTTCGCGGTGTCGCGGGAGGCGTCATCGGCTTTTTGACCTCGCGCGCCTTGCGTGTGGGGACGATGCGTGGGCTTCTTTCCAACGAGGCGGGGTGCGGGACTGCGCCCACCGCGCATGCCGAGTCCGCCGTGACAGAGCCTGCCGCGCAGGGCGTGTGGGGGATTTGCGAGGTGCTCGTGGATACAATCCTTTTGTGTACGCTGACGGCGCTGGTGATTCTTGTGGGCGACGGGAGCGGCGTGGGCGTCATGGCAACCGTGAATGCGTATTCCTCTGTCCTTGGGGCGGGCGCCTCGTATTTTATGACGGTGGCGATCGCTTGCTTTGGCTTTGCCACCCTCATTTGCTGGGGCGCCTACGGCCTCGAGAGTCTGCGGTTTCTGTCCCCAAGCGGTCGCGGCCGCCTGTTCTACGTCGTTTTGTTTTCCGTTTGCGTATTTGTGGGGGCTTGTTGCATGCCCACGCAGGTGTGGGAGCTCGCGGATTTCAGTATCGCGTGTATGACCGCGATCAATCTGGCTGTTCTTCTGATGGGGCGGCGTGAGATCCGTGACCTGACGCTGCGTGCGTGTCGTCGCCGATGAGGCCTCAAAAGGCGGTATTTTCAACATTTGAGTGATAATTTTTACAAAAAAAGCAAAATCTCTTGACAAAAGCCATTTGTTATAATATAATAAGGTGAATAACTTTTGAATAGGAGTGCCCTTATGGAAGTTGAAAAGAAAAACACCGAAATAACGGCGGCGATTTTGTGGAAGGTGCTTGTCAAGCGCTGGTGCATATTGCTGATCGTTGGCATTGTCAGCTTTGCTTTGATGTTTGCCGTTTCGTATCTGACCTTTGAGCCGAAGTATGAGTCTACGGCAAAGCTCTTTATCCTGCGTGGCAATACGATCAACGGGGATAAGATCATTGACGACAACAACTACGTTGTAGCAGGCTTGGTTGCTAAGCAATGTGAGGAGCTGCTTCATGAACGAATCGTTATGGAAACGGTTCTTGAGGAGTTGAAGGCGGAGGGTCTGGATCTGAAGATCTCTTGGAACGAGCTTGAAAAGAGCATGACGACCGAGCTTGCGGAGGATAGCTGGAACCTGAGCGTTTCCGTAAAAGCGGATACGCCCGAAAAGGCAGCTCGTATCGCGGATAAGATCTGTGAGGTGGGCGAAAGAATGATCGAGGAGGTGCTCCTTGAGGATCACGCGCAGTTCTATCAGCCCGGCGAGGTCATCAAAACGCCCTGCAACAAGCCGCAGCCGCTTTTGATGGCAGTGATCAGCTTGGGTATTATGATCGTTCTCTACGTCGTCTTTGTATTTACGTTCATTCGCAACGATTACATAGGAAGCACGTTTGAGATCGAGAAGAGATTGGGCGTTGTGGTTCTCGGAAGTATTCCGGACGCAGCAAAGGTCGGCAAAAAATACGGCTTTAGCCAAGATATGATCGACGTACAGGAGGGGAAGAAATGAATACAATGAAGATTCAATTCCTCGGAGACGGTAACCTGTTGATCGAGGAGGCTGTCAAATCTCTGCGCACCAACCTACAGTTCTGTGGCCAGGGCGTCAAGGTGATCGAGATCACGGCATACGGCGAGAACGAAGGTAAGACCACGGTCGCGGCTCGGATTGCGCAAAGCTTTGCCGAGCTTGGCCGTCGCGTGCTTTTGATCGACGCAGATATGCGCAAATCCGTTTTAGCGGGCAGAAATACGACAGCAAAGCCGCAAAAGGGACTGAGTGAAATACTGAGCGGCCTTGCGACTTTTGAGGAATGTCTTTGGACGAGTGAGGGAGAACCCTTGGACGTGCTTTTCTCAGGCACGTATCCTCCCAACCCAGTAGAGCTTTTGAGCACCGCCGCGTTCAAGGAGCTGGTCGAGACGGCACGACAGACGTATGATTACGTGATCATTGATACACCGCCTCTTGGAATGGTCATTGACGCTGCTGTGATCGCACCGATCTGCGACGGAAGCGTTATGGTCCTCGGTGACGATAAGCTGAGGTACCGTCAGGTGGAGGGTGCGCTGGAGCAGCTTCGCAAGAGCGGCTGCCGTATTTTGGGCGTGGTGCGTAACAAATGCGTACATCCCAAGCACGGGTATCATTCCGCGTATCGCAAAAAAGATAAGTAACGAAACCGCCCCGTTCCAATCAACAGGAACGGGGCGGCGCCCCATAGTGGGGCTTTTTTGTTACCGTCATGCTCTTTCGCATCCGAAGGACGCCGACGGCATTGAGATGAGTGCGAAAGGGCGTGTCAATGCGCGCCGATCCGCCACGGAAGCGACCGCTGTGCGGTCAAGTGTTCAAAAAGAAGCTTATTTCGTCTTAATGGAGTTCTCGTAGGACTCGATCATCTTCTTGACCATCTGTCCGCCAACAGAACCCGCCTGACGGGAGGTGAGGTCACCGTTGTAGCCCTGCTTCAGGTTTACACCAACCTCGCTTGCAGCCTCCATCTTGAATCTTTCCAGAGCTTCCTTTGCTTCGGGAACAAGAGTCTTGTTGCTTGCCATTGCTTTTTTCTCCTCTCATGAACGGTCCGAGTGCCGAACCGTTCATTTGAGACCAAATGAATAAGTACGGTATTCGTCCGTTCGTCTATCTATATCCTCGAGTCGCGTTTTTTCGCGGCTCTGTCATTATTGTGAGCCGCGATGCAGGAAATATGAATGGAAATGTTTGCAGAAAAAACGAATAAAAACGACGGCAGATTGCGGAGAAAACCGAAACTGCTGCCGTTTTTTATGATACGGGCGTAACCTTTTTTCGCTTTTTCAAAAAAACGACGGTAAGAAAGCCGAGAACGGCAATGCAAATCCATTGAGAGGTGGAGAGCAACAAAACGCCACGCGCGCGGTCACCGCGGAAAAATTCCAGTACAAAGCGCAGCAACGAATAGAGTAGCAGGTACAACGGCAGAGTTGTGCCGGTTTTTTTACCGCTTTTTAAATAAATGGTCAGCAAAACGGCAAACACGATGAGCAAGCCTACCGCCTCAAAGAGTTGAATTGGCAAAAGTGGAACACCGATGGGGGTATCTGCGAGTGAGACACGGTAGGTATAGCAGAGAGGCCCGTCGTACTCAATTCCGTAACAGCAGCCTGCGCAAAAGCACCCGACGCGCCCGAGCGCGTGACCGAGCGGTAGGACTGCGGCATACGTTTCGGCAAGCTCTGAGGCTCTCATTTTGAATTGCTTGCAATAAATCAGCAAGCCAAGGGCACCGCCGATGAGGCCTCCGTAAAACACAAAGCCGCCCCAGAGCAACTCTGAGGGGTGGATTTTTTGTGCGATTAGTTGGGGGAGAGAAACCAAAACGAACAGGAGCTTTGCACCAACGATTGCACCGACCATTACGTAAATGCCGGAATACACGATTTCGTCTCGGTCGGTGCCTTTTCTCCGACAGATCAGGAGTGCTACCGACACGGATAGCAAAACGCCGCACCAGATCAAAATACCGTACATAGGAAAGCGACGTCCGAATATTGTAAGAAAGGGGGACATATAACCCCTTTTGAAAGCTGCGCCCCGATATCATCGGGGCGCAGCTTTCTTTGATCATTTGTTTGTTGAATCAGAACAGCATATTGAAGAAGCCGATACCGCTATTGAGCGCGCACAGACCGCACAGACCGCAGGTCAGGAACGCGATGCCGGAAATTGACGTTGCAATAATACCAACGACCAAGCCTGCAGTTGCCATTCCACGAGATGCGTTGACGGATTTCAGCTTTTTACCGCCCATAACCGACAGCACAAGCCCAACGATTGCGCAGGGCAGGGACAGGAGCGCGGTGATGACAAAGCCGCCAAGGAATGCGAGCACAAGTCCAATGATGGCAAGCGTCATGCCTGCGATCGAAAATGACTTGCCGTTTTTCTTGAGCTTTTCCTGCTCCTCTGCTTGCTTTTGCGCCTGCAAAGCATCAAAATCATTCATTTCGTTCATGGTTTTTCCTCCTTTTATTGATGTAACAAATTGTTACATACTATATAGTAACACAATGTTACAATCTTGTCAAGAGGATTTCTAAAAAAAACGAAAAAAGGGGAAAAAGAATGGCTATGGTCGGTTTACGCATGATCCGTCAAAAAAAGAAATATACGCAGTTAAAGGTTGCTATGGATTTGGCAATCAGTAGAGAGGCACTGTCTTATTATGAAACAGGGAAGAGAAGCCCTGACGTGCAAATGCTGTTGCTTTTGTCGGATTATTTTGACGTGTCGATTGATTATTTGATTCGCGGGCATGAATTTACACCGAAATATATGTAATAAAGTGTCAAACGCATGAAAATTTTGGTTATTTTTACACTTGCAAGCAAAAAAAGAAAGTGCTATACTAAGCACATTAATAATAGGAGGTTTTTTATATGGAAAACGTAAAAAAGTATGCCAAGCGCTATTTCATTGATGCAATGGGCGCGATGGCTCTTGGTTTGTTTGCGTCTCTTTTGATCGGCACGATCTTCGGCACGATCGGTGACGTGGTCGACCGCATCATCGGTGCCGAGACACCGAGCAATTTTGCCATTATCTGCAACACCATCGCAGGGTACGCCAAAGGTGCTACGGGTATGGCAATCGGTGTTGCGATCGCGCTTAAGCTCGGCGCTGATCCGCTGGTGATCTTCTCCTGTGCCGCCGTGGGCGCTATGGGCAACGGCATCGGTGCGATCATCAACGGCGGTGCGATCAAGGCTTGGGCGCTCATTCCCGCAATTGCCCCCGAGGGCGTGTTTTACAGCGCAGGCCCTGCGGGCGCGTTCTTTGCCGTGATCATTGCGGCAGAGGTGGGGATGCTCGTCTCCAAAAAGACCAAGGTCGACATCCTTGTCACCCCGATCGTGACGCTTGTTGCGGGCTTTGCGGCTTGCTGGCTGCTCTGTCCCATCGTTTCGTACGTCATGTATTATCTTGGCGTGTTCATCGCGACCGCAACCACGCTGCAGCCCCTTTTGATGGGCATCGTTGTGTCGGTTGTCGTCGGTGTGATCCTCACGCTCCCGATCTCGAGCGCCGCGATCTGCGCGATGATCTTTTCCGAGTCGGCATATATGGTCGCGCTTGCGGACGGAACTGCCGAGGGCTTTTTGCTCGCGGGCGGTGCGGCGGTCGCAGGCTGCTGTGCGCAGATGGTCGGCTTTGCCGTGGCAAGCTTTAAGGAAAACGGCTGGGGCGGCATCGTGTCGCAGGGCTTGGGTACGTCTATGCTCCAAATGGGCAACATCTGCAAAAACCCCCGCATCTGGATCGCGCCCACGCTGGCGGCCGCGATCACGGGCCCCATTTCCACCATGGTGTTCAAGCTGCAATGCAGCGGTGTCGCGGCAGGTATGGGTACGTGCGGTATGGTCGGTCCTATCGGTGTCATCGACAGTATGATCGGCACTACCGACTCTCCCGCCATGATGTGGATCGGCCTTGCAGTCGTTTGCATCATTCTGCCCGCCATCCTCTCGCTTGGCTTTAGCGAGCTGTTTTACAAGATCAAATGGATCAAGCCCGGCGACATGAAGCTGCCGGAGTGATATCCAATATATACAAAAGGAACCCCCGCGCCGTGGCGCGGGGGGTCCTTTTTGGAACTTTTGCG
>JAZRFD010000003.1:0-28213 GCA_045661185.1 Eubacteriales bacterium
GAATAACATCGCGGGAATGGCGGCGTTGGCAGGCTTGAATATCGTGGCTCTGACCGATCACAACACCTGCAAAAATTGTCCCGCCTTCTTCGAGGCGGCCAAACGGCAGGGGATCATACCCGTGGCGGGTATGGAGCTGACGACGGCAGAGGATATCCACGTTGTGTGCTTGTTTGAAAAGCTTGAGGACGCGCTGGCGTTCAGCGATGCCGTGGACGGTTACCGTATTCGGATCCCGAACCGAACCGATATTTTCGGAGACCAGCTTCTGGTCGATGAAAATGACGAGATCATCGGAACCGAGGCGGATCTGCTTTCCAACGCGACCATGCTGATGCTGGACGACGTTCCGCCCTTGGTTGAATTGCACGGTGGAATTTGCTTTCCCGCCCACGTAGACAGAGAATCCAATGGCATTATTGCCACACTCGGCACGTTTCCGCCGTTTCCCGTCTTTTCCATTGCGGAATTTCACAACGGAGAGCAGATCGGGGCGTACGAGCAAAAGCACCCGCAATTGCAGGCTATGAAAAAGGTGATCGGATCCGATGCCCATTACCTTTGGGACATTCGCGACAAGGAGCATTTCTTTGAGCTTGCGGATGAGCCCTATAGCACGGATTACGTAAGACACAGGCTGTTTTGTGCATTGAAAGGAGAAACGGAATGAAGGAGCTTTCGTTGAACGTTCTGGATATTGCCGAGAACTCCGTCAAGGCGCGCGCCAAGCTGATCTCGATCGAGATCGTGGAGGACGCGGAGTCGCTGACACTCACGATCACAGACGACGGGTTTGGGATGAAGGAGGAAATGCTTAAAAGCGTGATCGACCCCTTCTGTACCACGCGAACAACCCGCAAGGTAGGCCTTGGAATCCCGCTTCTCAAAATGGCGGCGGAGCAAACGGGCGGATACGTAACCATTACCTCGCGTCACGAATCCGAATACCCCGATGCGCACGGCACTTGCGTAACGGCACTTTTTTACAAGCAGCACATTGATTTCACTCCCATGGGTGATATCATTTCAACGCTGACGACCTTGATCCAGGGAAGTCCTGCGATTGATTTTCTGTTTCGGCACGAAACGGCGGGGCATACCGTTTCTCTTGACACAAGAGAGATGCGCGAGATCCTTGGTGCCGAGATCCCATTGAGCGACCCCGAGATCTTGCGGTGGATCGCGCAGTATTTACAAGAGCAATATTAAAAAATAATATAACAAAAGGAAAGGAACTGAACTATGAAATCTTTGGCAGAGCTTGCAGCTATCAGAGAGAAGATGAAGGACAAGGTTGTAATGCGCGAAGGTGGCACGGATACTCGCATCGTTGTGGGGATGGCTACCTGCGGTATTGCAGCCGGCGCACGTCCCGTTCTCAACGCATTCGTTGAAGGAGTGGACAAGGCAGGGCTGAACGGCAGCGTTATGGTATCCCAGACGGGTTGTATCGGCATTTGCCAGTATGAGCCTGTTGTCGAGGTATACGTACCCGGCCAGGAAAAGGTTACTTACGTCAAGATGAATGCTGAAAAAGCGGCAGAAGTACTTGAAAAACACATTAAAGGCGGCAAGATCGTGGAAGAATACACGATTACAAATGCCAACAAATAATTTGGAGGTATCAGTTTTATGATTCGTTCACATGTATTGTGCTGTGGCGGTACCGGTTGTACTTCTTCCGGCAGCCCCAAGATTCAGGCGGCATTTGAATCGGAGATCGCGAAGAACGGTCTTTCCGAGGAAGTAAAAGTCGTTCAGACCGGTTGCTTCGGTCTTTGCGCGCTCGGTCCGGTCGTCATCATTTATCCCGACGGTACGTTCTACAGCAACGTTACCGAGGAGGACGTAGCAGAGATCGTTTCCGAGCACCTTCTCAAGGGTCGTGTCGTTGAAAGACTCGTTTACAACGATACGGGCGACGCGAAGGAAAACGTTGAGGCAGCGCACGCATCCCTCAGCGACACCATTTTCTACAAATCTCAGTACCGTCTGGCACTGCGTAACTGTGGCGTGATTGACCCCGAGAACATCGAGGAGTACATCGCAATGGATGGCTATGCAGCTCTTGGTAAGGTTCTGACCGAGATGACGCCCGATGAGGTTATCCAGACGATTCTGGATTCCGGCCTTCGCGGACGCGGCGGCGCAGGCTTCCCGACGGGTCTGAAGTGGAAGTTCGCTTCCAACAACCGCGGACAGGTTCAGAAATACGTTTGCTGTAACGCGGACGAGGGCGACCCCGGCGCGTTCATGGACCGTTCCATTCTTGAGGGTGACCCCCACGCTCTGATCGAGGCTATGGCAATTGCCGGCTACGCAATCGGTGCAACCCAGGGTTACGTTTACGTTCGTGCAGAGTATCCGATCGCCGTAAACCGTTTGCAGATCGCAATTGATCAGGCAAAGGAATACGGACTTCTCGGTAAGAATATCTTCGGAACCGATTTTGAGTTCGACCTCGGTATCCGTCTGGGAGCCGGCGCATTCGTCTGCGGTGAGGAGACCGCTCTTATGACCTCTATTGAGGGTAAGCGTGGCGAGCCCCGTCCCCGTCCTCCGTTCCCGGCAGTAAAGGGTCTGTTCGACCGTCCTACGGTCCTTAACAATGTTGAGACCTACGCAAACATTCCTCAGATCATCCTCAAGGGCGTTGATTGGTTCCGTTCCATCGGTACCGAGAACTCCAAGGGTACCAAGGTATTTGCACTCGGCGGTAAGATCAAGAACACGGGTCTGGTCGAGGTTCCTATGGGTACGACCCTGCGTCACATCATTGAGGAAATCGGTGGCGGTATCCCGAACGGCAAGAAGTTCAAGGCAGCGCAGCCCGGTGGTCCTTCCGGCGGATGTATCCCCGCACACCTGATCGACACCCCCATCGACTACGATAACCTTCTGGAGATCGGTTCGATGATGGGCTCCGGCGGTCTGATCGTTATGGACGAGGACAACTGCATGGTTGACATCGCGCGCTTCTTCCTCGACTTCACCGTTGATGAATCCTGCGGTAAGTGCACGCCTTGCCGTGTCGGTACCAAGAGACTGCTTGAGATTTTGGATAAGATCATCGCCGGTAAGGGCGAGCTTGAAGATCTTGACAGACTTGAGGAGCTTTCCAACTACATCAAGTCCGCATCTCTGTGCGGTCTGGGTCAGACGGCTCCGAACCCCGTTCTTTCCACCCTGCGTTACTTCCGTGAGGAGTATATCGCTCACATCGTTGACAAGAGATGTCCCTCCGGCGTATGTAAGAGCCTGCTCCGTTACTCTATTGATCCCGATAAGTGTATCGGTTGCGGACTTTGCGCAAAGGCTTGTCCCGCAGATGCGATCTATCGCACGGATTATACGGCTCCCGGTCATAAGCTCGCTTCTATGGCGATTGACCCCGCGAAGTGCGTGAAGTGCGGTGCATGTATGGACAGCTGCAAGAAGATCAAGGCTATTTCCAAAGGTTAAGAAAGGGGAATTGTGGACAAATGGATATGATTAAAGTAAAAATTAATGGCAAAGAATATTCTGTTGCCAAGGGTTCCACGGTTCTGGAAGCCGCAAAAGCAGCGAATATCAATATTCCGACTCTTTGCTACCTGAAGGACATCAACGAGATCGGCGCTTGCCGCCTGTGCTTGGTTGAGGTCGCTGAAATGAGAGGACCGGCTCTTGGTCCTTGGAGAATGGTTACCGCTTGCGTATATCCCTGCACCGAGGGCATGGAGATCAAGACCAATACGCCCAAGATCACGGCATCCCGCAAGATGAACCTCGAGCTTTTGCTCTCCAACCACGACAAGAAGTGCCTCTCTTGCGTTCGTTCCACGAACTGCGAGCTGCAGACCCTCTGCCGTGAGTACGGTGTTGACTCTACCTCCTTCGAGGGTGAGGCCAACAAGTACGAGATTGACAACAAAACGCCCATCATCCGTGATAACAATAAGTGTATCCTTTGCCGCCGTTGCGTAGCAACCTGCGCAAAGATCCAGGAGATCGGTGTTATCGGCGCTAACAACCGCGGATTTGATACCTACATCGGCTCCGCATTCGAGCAGCCTCTGGCAGCAACCTCCTGCATCAACTGCGGTCAGTGTATCGTTGCGTGCCCCGTAGGCGCACTCTATGAAAGAGACGATACCGACGGCGTGTTCGCGGCACTGGCTGATCCCACCAAGCACACCGTAATCTGCACCGCACCCTCCGTGCGCGCACAGCTTGGCGAGTGCTTCGGCTATGAGCCCGGCACCGACGTTGAGGGTAAGATGGTAGCGGCACTTAAGGCACTCGGCTTTGACGGCGTTTACGATATGAACCTCACCGCAGACCTGACCATCGTTGAGGAAGCAAACGAGCTGATCGGCAGAATCCAGAATAACGGCACGCTGCCTATGATCACCTCCTGCTCGCCCGGATGGATCAAGTACTGCGAGCACTACTTCCCGGAATTCACCGAGAACCTCTCCACCTGCAAGTCTCCTCAGCAGATGTTCGGCGCAGTCGTTAAGACCTACTACGCACAGAAGATGGGCTGGGATCCCAAGGATATCGTTATGGTTTCCGCAATTCCTTGTACCGCGAAGAAGTTCGAGGTGGGAAGACCCGACCAGAGCGCAGCAGGCGTTCCTGACGTTGACTACGCAATCACCACCCGCGAGGTTGGCAGAATGATCCAGAAGGCAGGCATCGACTTCAAGGCACTCGCTGACGAGAAGTTCGACGATCCTTTCGCAATCGGATCGGGTGCCGGCGCGATCTTCGGCGCAACCGGCGGCGTTATGGAGGCAGCTCTCCGTTATGCGGCAGAGAAGATCCTTGGCAAGAAGCTCGAGAAGCTTGACTTCACCGAGGTTCGTGGTGTTGAGGGTATCAAGACCGCTTCCTACAAGCTTGGCGATCTGACCGTGAACGTTGCGGTTGCATCCAGCACGGGTATGGCTAAGAAGCTGTTGAACATGGTTAAGAGCGGCGAGCTTGACGTTCAGTTTATCGAGATCATGGGTTGCCCCGGCGGTTGTGTAAACGGCGGCGGTCAGCCTATCCAGCCCGCAAGCGTTCGTATGAGCATGGATCTGCGCGCAGTTCGTGCAGCAGTTCTGTACAACGACGACGCAAACGATACGCTCCGCACCTCTCAGGACAACCTTGCTGTCCAGGTTCTGTACGATGAATTCTTCGGTGAACCCAACAGCCACAAGGCTCACGAGATCCTGCACACCAGCTATATCAAGCGCGGTCTGTAAGAAACGCAATAAAGGGGAAACGCCCACGGGCGTTTCCCCTTGCTTTTATCACCACGTTTACGAACGAATACCGCTATTTGATTTTATGATGAAAAGTATTGCTGAAATTGAGTAGGATGCTTGACTTTTGCCCCGAATCGTTGTATAATATATGTTAGAATTTTTTAGGAAAAGGATGATCATAATGACAAAAATTGATATTTTCTCCGGCTTTTTGGGAGCCGGTAAAACAACGCTGATCAAAAAGCTGCTCACAGAAGCGTATGCGGGTGAGAAGCTGGTGCTGATCGAAAACGAATTCGGCGAGATCGGCATTGACGGTGGCTTTATGCAGGACGCGGGGATCGAGGTCACCGAGATGAACAGCGGCTGCATCTGCTGCTCGTTGGTTGGTGACTTTGGAAAGGCCTTGCAGAAGGTACTGGACGAGTATCACCCCGATCGCATCCTCATCGAGCCCTCGGGTGTTGGCAAGCTTTCCGATATCATCCGCGCTGTTCAGAATCTGGAGGCCGAGGACGTGCTTCTCAACGGGTTTACCACGGTTGCTGACGTTAAAAAGTGCAAGATGTATATGAAAAACTTCGGTGAGTTCTTCAACGACCAGATCGAAAACGCGGGCTGCATCGTTTTGTCGCACACGCAGAGCGTGAGCGATGAAAAGATCGCGGAGGCAGTTAAGCTCCTGCGCGAAAAGAACCCGAGTGCAACCATTGTTACCACGCCTTGGGAGTCGCTTGACGGCAAGCAGCTGCTGGCCGCTATGGAGCGCCGTGACACGATCGAGGAGGAGCTGAAGCGATTGGCTGAAGCCGTACACGATGAGGATGAGTGCGACGATCCCGATTGTTGCTGCCATCATCCTCACGACCATGATCATGAGGAGCACGAGCATCACCATCATCACCATCACCATCACCATGATGAGGATGAGTGCGACGATCCCGATTGTTGCTGCCATCATCATCACGATCATGACCATGATCATGAGGAACACGAGCATCACCATCACCACCATCACCATCACCATGATGAGGATGAGTGTGACGATCCCGATTGCTGCTGCCATCACCACGAGCATGAGCACAAGCATGAGCATCACCACCACTGTCATGGACATCATCACCACCATCATGCCGACGAGGTATTCGTCAGCTACGGTGCGGAGACCACCAAGAAGTTTGGCAAGGACGAGCTTGAGGCAATCCTGAACGAATTGAGCGATGAAAAATACGGCATGGTTTTGCGTGCTAAGGGAATTGTGGAGTGCAAGTGCGGCGCATGGCTGCATTTTGACTACGTTCCGGGCGAGGGTGACGTGAGACGTGGCACTGCGGGCATTACAGGCAGACTTTGCGTCATCGGCTCGAAGCTGAATCTGCACGAGCTGTCCGAATTGTTCGGCGTTGAATTGAAGTGAGGAGAGCATCATGGCAATAAAGCTTCCCGTATATCTGTTTACAGGCTTCCTTGAGGGCGGTAAAACGCACATCATTCAGGAGTCAATGGAGGATCAGAAGTTCAACTCGGGCGAGAAGACGCTGATCATCCAGTGCGAGGAGGGCATCGACGAGTTCGATGTGTCTCGCTTTTGGGGTAAGAACGTCTATCTCGAAACGATCGAGAACGAGGAGGACTTTACCAAGGAAAAACTGACCGCGCTTGGCAAAAAGCATTTGCTTGACCGTGTAATTATTGAATATAACGGTATGTGGTCCTTGAATACGCTGTACCGGAATCTTCCCGACACGTGGGGAATCTACCAGGAAATGATGTTTGCTGATGCCAACACCTTTATTTCCTACAACAACAATATGCGTCAGCTGATGGTCGATAAGCTCATGAATGCCGAAATGGTCGTGCTGAACCGTACGCCCGCGAGCATCGACAAAATGGAGATCCACAAGATTATTCGCGGTATTACACGCCGTGCGGCCATCACCTACGACTATCCGGACGGGCACGTGGAATACGATGAGATCGAGGATCCGTTGCCGTTTGATCTGAACGCCCCCGTTGTCAATATTGAGGACGGCGATTACGCGCTCTTTTACCGCGATCTGTCCGAGGAAATGCAAAAGTATGATGGCAAAACGGTTCGCTTCAAGGGAATTGTGGCGCGCGATCCCTCTCTTGGAAACAAGAGCGTTTTGGCGGGCAGACACGTAATGACCTGCTGCGTTGATGATATTGCTTTCAATCCTCTGGTCTGCATTTTTGCGGATAAGACCACGCTCAAAACGCGGGATTGGGCTGTTTTGACCGGCAAGATCAAGGTCGAAAAGCATAAGCTTTACCGTGGAGTCGGCCCCGTTCTGTACGTTACAAACACGGAGTTTGCGGTTCCGCCCGCGCAGGAATTGGCTACGTTTTATTGATTCAAGAAGGAGAAAGCACGCAGTGCTTTCTCCTTCGGGGCTGATTCATTCAGCGCAGAACAAAAACACACGAAACAATTCAATAAAAGAAAACCGCTTTTGCTATCGGAAATTGGTAGTAAAAGCGGTTTTTAAGGTAGAAATTCTTGCGAATTTCAATTTTTATGTGTGTTTTTTAGCCGCGCTTGGGCTCTCTGCCGTACCTTTGTACGGCGACGAGAGGCTTCTGCATCTTAATGACTCAGCTCCTTCTTTGGGTTGAACGCACGGGAGAAAACCAAGGCTTTCAGTCCTCTTTTTTGCAATACGTATGTCGTTTTCGCCCTAAATTGCAAAATCCACTTGCAAAAAATGTCGCCTTATGATATAATAACGCTGATGTGATCGGGGAAGCAGGTGCAACTCCTGCACGAGCCCGTCGCCGTGAGGTACACGTGAAAAATCGGTCTATCGGACGCCGCAGTCCGAAAAAGAACCATTGGAATTTCCGAGAAGGTTGGCCGATTTGGTACCGAGTCGAAATACCCGGCATCAAAAACGCTTCCACAGAGATCGCGAGCGCCGATCGGGAGAGCAAAAATATTCTTCAAAGGAGAAAAACAAAATGAAACAGACAAAATTTCAAAGATTTTTGTCCTTGACGCTTTGTTTGGTGCTGATTGCGGCTATGGCACTGATGATCGTCGGATGCGACAAAAAGGATGAGGATGACGGCGTTGAAAAAACGTTTACGTTCATCGTAGTTGACGCGGAAGGCAAGTCTACAGCCTTTAACGTCACCACAACCAAAACCAACGTCGGTGCGGCCCTTCAGGAGGAGGGCTTGATCGAGGGCGAAGAGAGCGAGTACGGCCTCTATGTCAAAAAAGTCAATGGTATCCGCGCTGATTACACGCTTGACGGTGCTTATTGGGCTTTCTATGAGGGAGACCAAATGGCGGCAAAGGGCGCGGACAGCACCGAAATTAAGGACGGCGCTACTTATAAGTTCGTTTATACGAAGGCGTGAAGCTGAGGGTTCAGGAGATCGCCATATTTGCCATGCTGGGAGCTTTGATGTTCTCGTCAAAGATCTTGATGGAATTTTTACCGAATATCCACCTGCTTGGTGTCTTTACAATGGCGATCACGATCGTGTACCGAGCAAAGGCGCTATATCCGATCTACATTTACGTATTTATCAACGGGTTGTACGCGGGCTTTAACGTCTGGTGGGTGCCGTATCTCTATATTTGGACGATCCTTTGGGGTGTGACAATGCTACTGCCAAGGAATCTGTCCAAAAAGGTTGCGCCGATCGTTTATGCCGTTGTGTGCGCGCTGCATGGCTTTTTATACGGCATTTTGTATTCACCCGCGCAAGCGCTCTTTTTCGGCTACGATTTCAAAACCGCAGTAGCATGGGTAATTGCGGGGATTCCGTTTGATGTGATCCACGGTATCAGCAATCTGTTTTGCGGTATGCTGATCCTTCCGATCGTAAGAGCCATTCGTGCCACGGACAGACGCATAGAATGATTTTTTACGGCAAAGCTCTTTTTTGAGGGCTTTGCCGCTTTTTTTATGCGAATACTTGCATTTTTGTAAAAAATGTGCTATACTGTTTCCAATCAATGAGTTTGCCGCTTGACGGCAAGAAAGGTGCGATTATGAAGGATATTTCGAGAAATCTGACGATGCTCTGCGATTTTTACGAATTAACGATGAGCAACGGATATTTTGAATGCGGAATGAAGGATAAGATCGTGTATTTCGATCTCTTTTACCGCAACAATCCCGATAACGGCGGCTTTGCCGTGGTCGCGGGGCTGGAGCAAATCGTTGAATATATCAACCAACTCCATTTCGACGAGGATGATATTGCTTATCTGCGTACCAAGGGGTACTTTTCCGAGCAATTCCTTGATTTTTTAAGGGATTTTAAATTTCAAGGCGATATTTGGGCGATTCCCGAGGGCACGGTCGTATTTCCTGGCGAGCCGCTTCTGACGGTGCGCGGTCGCGCGATCGAGGCGCAGTTCATCGAAACATATCTCTTGATGATGATCAATCACCAGTCCCTGATCGCTACCAAGGCTTCGCGCCTGACCCGTGCGGCAAAGGGAAGAGCGATCAGCGAGTTCGGCTCGCGCCGCGCGCACGGAGCCGATGCCGCCATGCTGGGCGCACGTGCGGCATATATTGGCGGCTGCGGTGCTACGGCCTGCACGATTACGGACGAGCTTTACGGTGTGCCCGCAACGGGTACCATGGCGCACTCCTGGGTACAGATGTTTGATACCGAATACGAGGCGTTCAAGACCTATTGTGAGATCTATCCCAACAGCGCAACGCTTTTGGTAGACACCTATAACGTGCTTGAATCGGGCATTCCGAACGCGATCAAGGTGTTCAATGAGGTGCTCGCACCCAAGGGAATCCGCAAATGCGGTATCCGTATTGATTCGGGCGACGTAACGTATCTGACGAGAAAGGCGCGCAAGATGCTGGATGATGCCGGATGGACCGAGTGCAAGATCGTGATCTCCAACTCACTTGACGAATACCTGATCCGCGAGCTGATCCGTCAGGGCGCGGCCGTGGATGCGTTTGGTGTCGGTGAGCGCTTGATCACCGCCAAGAGTGACCCCGTGTTCGGCGGTGTTTACAAGGTATGCGCCGTTGAAAACGATCAGGGCGAGATCATCCCCAAGATCAAGATCAGCGAAAACGTCGGCAAGATCACCACGCCGCATTTCAAAAAGGTTTACCGCCTGCGCGGTCGCGACACGGGCAAGGCAGAGGCGGATCTGATCTGTGTTTGGGATGAGGTGGTGGATGACACCAAGCCGCTTGAAATTTTCGATCCCGATCACACGTGGAAGAGAAAGCTGATGGAGAATTTCACGGCAACCGAGCTGCTCGTTCCCGTGTTCAAGGGCGGCAAGCAGGTGTATGAGCTGCCAAGTCTTGCACAGATCCGTCAGCACTGTGCCGAGGAGCTGGCAAGCATGTGGGATGAAGTACGCCGCTTCAACAACCCGCACAACTACTACGTTGACCTGTCACAAAAGCTTTGGGATATCAAGCACGAGATGCTTTCTTCCCGCGGCGTATATAAGAAATAACCGTTATGGCGGAGAGGATCCTCTCCGCCATTCTTTTTTTTGAGCGAAAAAACACTAAATTCGTGATATTTTTTTATAAAACCTATTGGAATTTCAAACGTACTATGGTATAATATATATAAGTATTATTATTTTTACCCTCAAAATCCTTGGAGGTGAGAAAATGGACGCTGTTCTGGATTGGTTGAAGCAATACGTTGCAAAACCGTTTACGAATATCGGATGGCGGGATATCGTTGATATCTTGCTTTTGGCGACCCTTTTGTATACGGTCTATCGCTTCGTGCGCAACAGACGTGCGGGACGAGTAATGATCGGTCTTTTGGTCGTTGTGCTCGTGGGGATCGTTGTAAGGTTCCTTCAATTGGAGGCACTTACGTATATCACAATGCTGTTTGCTGCAGCTGCCTTTTTCTGCGTCATCGTTATCTTCCAGCCCGAGATCCGTGACGGCCTTGAGCGCATCGGTAATGCCACCGTCCTCAATCCAGGTAGCGACACCTTGCCGCGCAAGCATTATGCGCTGGCCAAAAGCGTGGCGGACGAGGTTGTTGATGCGGTAACTAAAATGGCAGAAACCAAAACGGGCGCGCTCATCATTTTTGAAGGACTGACGGGTCTGCGCGACTATACAAAGACGGGCAAGATCGTGGATGCGCGCGTTACCTCGCATCTGATTCGAAATATATTTTACGATAAGGCACCGCTGCATGACGGTGCGGTGATCATTCGCGATATGCGCATCTGGGCGGCAAGCTGTGTTTTGCCTTCCACCAAGGGCACCTTGGATTTTGGCGCTATGGGTACGCGTCACCGCGCGGCAGTCGGTGTTACCGAGGTCAGTGATGCGTTGGCGCTCATGGTCTCCGAGGAAACGGGAACAGTATCGGTTGCCCAGGACGGAAAGCTGTTGCGCGGTGTCGATCCCGAAACGCTTCGCGATATTTTGATGACCTACTTGGCGGGTCGCTTGTACCTGCACCGCAAGAGGGGCGTGCACGTCGACCATTTTGACGGCGTTCCTACCTTGCGTAAATACGATGAACCCGTTGTAACCGCACCTTCCGTGGAGGAGGAAAAGCCCGCAGACATAGAGGATCTGCTCCACACAGAGGAGGATGCTCCCTTGACGAATGTGGAAAGCGACGAAGAGGATACCAATCTGTAAGCCGATACGAAATCGAAAGGAGTTGACTTTGATATGAAAAAGAACGCGATCGGACGCGTGGCGCTCCACAAGGAGCCGGTTCGCCGTACGCTGTCGTCATGGCATATCCCCGCAAAATTGCTCTGTCTGTTGCTTGCGGTGGTCATTTGGCTGGCAATCGTCAACCTCAATACGGTTTCCGACGGTGACGGTCAAGAAAATGACCGCAAGCCGAAAACGGAACAAGCCGAATGAAATCCGTACAATTTTTGATCAGCGGGATCCGTGTATCCGTTGATTCCGCTGATGACAGTATTATAAACCGAGCAAAGGAAAAAATGAAGCGGGCGGGGATCTCTACCTCGACGCTTCATTTTCGGCTTTATAAAAAATCAATTGACGCACGCAGACGTGACGATATCCGCTTTGAATGCACGGTGCTGGCGCAAAGTGACACTCCCATTGGCGTGTCCGATGCCGCCTTGAAGAAAGCGGATGCCAAGCGGCACGAGGAAGCGGAGCTGACGCTCCACATGGGAACGGCACCAATGGGCGCGCGACCAATGGTTGTTGGCATGGGGCCCGCGGGGCTTTTTGCGGCGCTGATGCTGGCGCGTCAAGGGTATGCGCCTGTAATCATTGATCGCGGTGGCTCTGTTGCCGAACGCACGCGTGACGTTGCACGCTTTCGTGAGGAGGGAATCTTGGATCCCTCGTCCAACATTCAGTTTGGCGCGGGTGGCGCAGGCACCTTTTCAGACGGAAAGCTGATCACGCGCATCAACGATCCGCGGTGCGGCTTTGTTCTGCGCACCTTGGTCGAGCACGGCGCTCCCGAGGATGTACTGGTCAAGGCCAAGCCACACGTTGGAACGGATCTGTTGCGCACGGTTGTGGACAATATTTTAAACGAAATACAGCATCTTGGCGGCGAGGTGATCTACCGTTGCCGTATGGAGGACGTGACCGAGCTTTCCGACGGTACGCTTTGCGTACATACCTCACAAGGGGATTTTCTCAGCGGCGCGCTGATATTGGCGCCGGGGCACAGCGCAAGAGATACGTATGCGCGCCTGATCGGTAAGCAATATGCCATTGAGCCAAAGCCCATTTCGGTGGGCGTGCGCGTGGAGCATCTGCAAGCGGATATTGACCGCTCGTTGTACGGAGACCTTGCGGGACACCCCAATCTGGGGCCGGCCGAATACGCGTTGTCCGATACCAAGGGGGCGCGCGGAGTGTATACGTTCTGTATGTGTCCCGGTGGCGAGGTCGTAGCGGCGGCGTCCGAGGAGGGACATCTGGTCGTCAACGGTATGAGCTACCATGCGCGCAATAATCCCAATGCCAATGCCGCCGTTGCGGTCTCTGTGGGCGTTGATGATTATGAAGTGATCGACGGAAGCCGCGCGCTGGGCGCGATCGCGTTCCAAAGAAGGATCGAACGAGCAGCATTCATCGCGGGTGGCGGTGATTACATGGCTCCCGTAATGACGATGGGGGACTTTTTGAGGGGAAAAACGGGCAGTGAGCCCACACGTGTTCAACCGTCCTACCGAGACGGGCGTGTGCGGGTTGCGGATTTTGAATCTGTGTTCCCGCCCTTTGTAACCGACTCCTTGCGATACGGCCTTTCTTTGTTCGGCAAAAAAATAAAGGGATATGATGCTCCCGATACGGTTCTGACTGCCGCCGAAACGCGCACGTCGGCTCCATTGCGCATTTTGCGGAACGGAGATACGCTGACGGCCGTGGGGCATGATCGGATCTATCCGTGCGGTGAGGGCGCGGGATACGCGGGTGGCATTACAAGTGCCGCAGTAGACGGTGTGCGGTGTGCAATGGCGCTGATGGAGCGTTTTGCACCTATAAAACAGGATTGAAAGGAGAAAAACGATGCAGACAAAGGCAAGAGTGACGATGGTTGAGGGAAAATTTGCAACCGTAGAGGTACAACGCACGTCTGCGTGTGAGGGCTGTCATAAGGCCGCGGATGGCGGATGCTCCGTGTGCTCCATGCTCGGCTCTGACCGCAAAATGGCGGCGCGCGCGCACAACACGGCGGGCGCTGCGGTCGGAGATCTTGTCATGATCGAAAGCAAGACCTCGCGCATGCTGTGGTACGCGCTTTTAGTGTTCATTCTTCCCATCGTTTTGTGCATTGCGGGCTGGTTTATCGCTTCCGCCATAACAGAATCGCAGGGGCTGCGGGTGTTGGGAGCTGCGATCGGCTTTGTCGCAACCTTTATCGGTGTGTTTGTTTACTCAAAGATCATACAGAAAAAATCGTGTGACATTGAAATTACGGAAATTGTAACGCAATAATTGTTAATGGAATGAATCGTTCGGGCTTCAGGATGCCGATGGATCCTGTAGTTCCTTGAGGAAAGTAGAGAAATGAAGGATAACAAAAAAACAAAGAAATGGAGCCTGCTTTACAAAGCAGGGGAGTCGGATGCGTGCGTTGATCAGCTGGCCCGTGACATAGGAGTAACACCTGTCATGGCAAAGCTTTTGTACACGCGCGGATATCGGACAGCCGAGCAGGTGCGCGCGTTTTTGAAAAGAGAGGAAACGCAGCTGCACGATCCCTTTTTGATGCAGGATATGGAAAAGGCGGTCTCTCGCATCGCTCTGGCCATTGAAAAAGGCGAGCGCATTGCCATATATGGCGACTATGACGTGGACGGTGTAACGTCGGTCAGCCTTTTGTATCTGTATTTGCGCGAGCAGGGCGCGGACGTGGGGTATTATATTCCTTGCCGAAGCCGCGAGGGCTACGGACTTTCAAAACCCGCGATTGACACACTCAAATCGCGCGGTGTATCGCTGATGATCACCGTTGATACGGGCATTACGGCGATTGATGAAATTGAATACGCAAAATCTCTTGGGATCGACACGGTCGTAACCGACCATCACGAGTGCCGTCCGGAGCTTCCGAATGCGGCAGCGGTCGTCAATCCCCACCGCGCGGACGACACGTATCCTTTTAAGGAGCTGGCTGGCGTCGGTGTGATCTTCAAGGTGATTTGCGCTTATGAAATGGCGCTCTGCCGAAGGTCGGGAGAATCCGAAATGGAGGGCGTGCGTCGTGTTTGCCGTGAATACGGTGATCTGGTCGCGATCGGTACGATTGCCGACGTGATGCCCGTGATCGACGAAAACAGACTGATCGTTTCCTTGGGGCTTCGCCTTTTGGAAAACACAAAGCGCCCGGGGCTTTGCGCCTTGATCGAGGCGGCAACGGGCAACCAACGCGCGGACGGTAAATATCCGCCCAAAAAGAGAAAGATTAATTCTTCCTTTATCGGCTTTGTGATCGCGCCGCGCATGAATGCCGCAGGGCGCGTCAGCTCTGCAACGATCGCGGTGGAGCTGCTTCTTGCGGAGGACGCAAAAACCGCACAAGCCTTGGCGCAGGAGCTGTGTGACCTGAACACAACCCGTCAGGTCGAGGAAAACCGCATTGCCGAGCAAGCGTATAAAAAAATTGAGGAAACGTTGGATCCCGAAAACGACCTTGTGATCGTGATCGACGACGATACCTGGCAGCAGGGTATTATCGGAATCGTGTCCTCGCGCATTACCGAGCGCTATGGCTTGCCGTCCATTCTGATCTCCTTTGACGGTGCCACGCGCGGCTATGCATCGGGAGACGATATCGGAAAGGGCTCGGGGCGCAGTCTTAAGGGGCTCAATCTTGTGGGCGCACTGTGTAATTGCGAGGATCTGCTGGTGCGCTTTGGCGGACACGAATTGGCGGCAGGGCTTTCCATCCGTCGCTCTTGCATCGAGGAATTCCGTCGCAAGATCAACCGTTGCGCGCGAGAGCAAATGGGAGAGGAAACGTTTTGCGATTCCGTTGAGGCGGATTGCGAGGTGGAAATGCAGGAGCTTTCCATGCGGCTTTCCCAAGAGATCGACGCCATGGAGCCGTTCGGAACGGCAAACCCCATTCCGGTCTTTATGGTAAGCGGTGCGCGCCTGACGCGCATCATTCCCATGGCGGCTGGGAAGCATACAAAGCTGATCCTTGAAAAGGACGGTATTTCCATGAACGCCGTTTGGTTCGGGCGCAACAGCACCCAGCTTCCCGTGGATCTGTATGACACCGTTGACGTGCTGTTCCAGATCAACGTCAACGAGTTCCAGAACGTGACGTCCTTGCAGATGATCGTGCAGGATATGCGCGTCACACCGACCGTTATGGATCGAAATCTTGCTTTGAAAAAGAGATACGATGAGATCCGTGCGGGAGACATGTTCGATGAGAGTGAAAGCGTCATCCCGACACGCGAGGATATGGCGGCTGTTTATACCATGCTTCGCCGTGAATTTAACATGAATCACACCTGCTTCCGCACACACCGCTTGCTTGGAATGCTTGAGGAGCAGGGATGTAAAACGATTGGATACATCAAGCTGAAAATGATCCTTCGCATCATGCAGGAGCTGCATCTTTGTGATGTGGAGGAGCCCGAGGAGGATTGCTTCGTTTTTGAGTTTTATTTTAATCCCACAAAAACAAGCATCGAAAAATCTTCACTTTTGCGCAAGCTCAAAACGCAGTTGAGGGGGCGCACAGACTAACTTTGACACAAGGAAAGGCAAGGTAATTGCATGAAAACGGTACATACCGATATCACAAGGCTGCTGGAATTATTGTCGGCAACCGAGAAAAAATATGATATTCGGAAGATTCGGGAGGCGTATGAGTACGCCAAGGAGCTGCACGAGGGGCAGTTCCGCGCCAGCGGCGAGGCATATATTTCTCACCCGATCGCGGTGGCTGAGATCCTTGCGGGACTGGAGCTTGATACCGACTCTATTTGTGCGGCACTCTTGCATGATGCTGTTGAGGATTGTGCCGACAAGACCAGCTTGAAGGATCTGGAAAAGCGCTTTGGCCCCGACGTTGCCTTGCTCGTGGACGGTCTTACCAAAATCGTCATGCTCCACGTTGAGGATAAGGAGGAGGCGCACATCGAAACGCTTCGCAAGATGCTTCTTGCCATGTCGCGCGATATCCGCGTGATTTTCATCAAGCTCTGCGACCGCCTGCACAACATGCGCACGCTCGATGCCAAGCCCGATCCCAAGCGCCGATTGACCGCGCTTGAAACCATGCACGTCTACGCGCCTCTTGCGCACCGCCTGGGCATGCAGCGTATCAAATTGGAGCTTGAAAACCTCAGCTTGCAATATTTGGACCCGATCGGATATGCCGAGGTCCGCAATCATATTGACGAAAAATACGGCGCAAACCAAACCTTTATGGACAGGATCCGTGAGGAGGTCGGCGCCAAAATGAAGGAGAATAATATTCATTTTACCTTGGAGGGACGAATCAAATCGGTCTATTCCATCTACCGTAAAATGTATAATCAGAACAAATCCTTCGATCAGATTTATGACTTTTACGCATTGCGTATCATTGTGGACACCGAGCTTGAATGCTACACGGCGTTTGGCTTGATCCACGAGATGTATAACTCGATCCCGGGGCGCTTCAAGGACTATATTTCAACGCCTAAGCCCAATATGTATCGCTCGCTCCATACGACCGTCATCGGCCGCGACGGCATTCCGTTTGAGGTGCAGATCCGTACGTGGGATATGCATCACGTCGCGGAATACGGTGTGGCAGCGCATTGGAAATACAAGTCGGGCGCATCCTCTAAGGAGGATCTGGATAAGAGACTGGAGTGGATTTCGCGCTTGATCGAAACCGAGGATGAGCAAAGAGACCCCGACGAATTTCTCAACGCGCTCAAGACCGATATCTTCCACGATGAGGTTTTTGTATTCACGCCAAAGGGGGACGTGTTTGCGCTTCCGAACGGTGCAAACGTGATCGACTTTGCGTATGCGGTTCACTCTGCCGTGGGTGAGCGAATGATCGGCGGTAAGATCAACGGTATGATCGTTCCGATCGACCGCACCCTCAAAAACGGTGAGATCGTTGAGATCCTGACGTCATCTACGTCCAAGGGACCCAGCCGCGACTGGCTGAACATTGTAAAAACGAGCGCGGCACGCTCCAAGATCCGCGCGTGGTTCAAAAAGGAAAAGAGAGCCGACAATATCGTGGTAGGACGCTCCGCGATCGAAAGCGAGATCAAGCGTCACCGCAAGAGCTTTACCGAGGCACAGCGAGACGAGATCGCAACAGCGGTTAGCGCAAGCATGGGATATAACTCGATGGACGATTTCTACAACGCGATCGGCTACGGTGGATTGTCCATGACCAAGGTGGCAAAGCGCGTGCTGGATGAAACCGAGCGCGTGATCAAGCCCGAGGTTGAGCCCGTGGTAGAGCTGACACCGGCCCGGGTGCCGATTTCCGTCAAGCCGAAGAACATCAAATCCGATAGCGGTATCGTGGTTGACGGCGAGGGCGGATGCATGGTCAAGTTTGCCAAGTGCTGCAATCCTTTGCCGGGTGACTCCGTTATCGGCTTTGTTACCAAGGGCTTTGGCATTTCCATTCACAAAATGGATTGCCCGAACGTCGTACAAAGCAGACAGAACGCAGAAAACGCCGATAGATGGAAGGAAGCGCATTGGGAAGGGAACGTTGAGCGCGGAAACGGCGACAGTATCTATGAGGCGTTGCTTCAGATCTACGTTGACGACCGTATCGGCATGCTGGCCGATATCACAACGGCAATGGCGGATATGCGCGTCTCGATCCTTTCGATCAGCGTGGCCCAACGCGGTGACGCTTATGTTGTCAGCTTAAAGGTGGGGTGCCGCAATATCGACCATTGCAACTCGATCGTCTCCCGCTTACGCGGACTGAAGGGCGTGTCGAACATTTTGCGCGGATTCTCGTAAGAAAGGACTGATTCAAATGAAGGCTGTGATTCAACGCGTGACCAATGCATCCGTCGCGGTTGACGGACGTGTTGTGGGCGCTTGCGAAAGAGGATATCTGATCCTTTTGGGCGTAGCAGAAGGGGATACCGAGCTCGACGCCGAGCTGCTTTGCCGCAAGATCGCCAATCTACGTATTTTTCGCGATGAAAACGATAAAATGAACCTTTCGATCAAGGATATCGACGGTGAGGTGCTGGTCATTTCGCAGTTTACGCTGTGCGCAAACTACCGCCACGGCAACCGCCCGGATTTCCTGGAATCGGCAAAGCCCGCGGAGGCCGAGCGACTTTACGAATATTTCAAGACTCTTATGGCGCGCGAGGTGCGCCGTGTGGAATGCGGTATTTTCGGTGCGGATATGAAGGTGACCCTGCTCAACGACGGCCCTGTGACGATCTGCATGGACAGCGAAGTGCTGAAAAAGAAAAAGTAAGGATGAACGTATGAAACTGATATTAGACGGAGACATCAACGCGTACTATATACAAACGCTGTGTATGATTTTTTTTCCGGGCGAAAAATTCGGTGTGGCGGAGCAGGAGAACCCCAACGCTCCCGAGCTTTATCTGCGCCTGACCGAAAACGATAACGGTGTCGAGGCGTACGTACACGTGACGGTGGACGGCAAAAGCGCGTCGGCAGAGGTGCCGTATGCCTTTACAACCGAATTTGACCGCGCCAGAACCGTTAAGCTGGCGTGCGGCGCGGCTGTGATCGCGGCACTGGGCGAGGTCATGGGATATCGCCCCTCGTGGGGAATGCTGACAGGCGTGCGACCCTCTAAGGTCGCAACCGAGCTTTTACAGTCGGGAATGAGCAAAACACGCGTCAAAAAGACGCTGACGTCCGAATATTTTGTGATCCCCAAAAAAGCGGCGCTGGCAACCGACGTGGCCCTCAATGAGCAAAAGCTGATCGCAGACCCTTCGCCAAAGGATTGTAGCGTATACATCTCCATTCCGTTTTGTCCCTCGCGCTGCACCTATTGCTCCTTTGTCTCCTACACCTCGGGCAAGCTTTTGGCGCTGATCCCCGAGTATCTTGTGCATTTGGCGGAGGACATGAGGCAGACCTTTGCAAAAATTCGCGAAATGGGGCTTCATATTAAAACCATTTATATCGGCGGCGGTACTCCTACGATCCTTACGGCAGATCAATTGCGCTTTCTGCTCTCAAGGATCGCTGAATTGACCGACGTGTCGGCGCTTGAGGAGTTCACACTGGAGTCGGGCAGACCCGACACGATCACCTCTGAAAAAATGGCGGTGGCAAAGGAATACGGAGTCACGCGCGTTTGCGTCAATCCGCAATCCCTTTGCGAGGCGGTTCTGCAAAGCATCGGTCGCAACCACACCGCCGAGGACTTTTTGCGCGCGTACGATATCGCACGCGCGTCGGGAATTAAGAGCATCAACACAGACCTGATCGTAGGGCTTCCGGGAGACACCTTCAAGACCTTTTCGGCAACCTTTGACAAGATCCTCTCGCTCCGTCCCGAAAACATTACTGTACACACCTTCTGTGTTAAAAAAGCGGCGGAAATTCTGCGTCAAGGGAACGGCATCTATTCCGTTCGCGGCGGAGACGCTGGAAAATGCGTGGATTATTCGCAGCTTAAGACACAACAAGAGGGGTATTTGCCATATTATATGTATCGGCAGAAAAATACGGTTGGAAACCTTGAAAACGTCGGATTCGCTCTGGAGGGCGAGGAAGGACGCTATAACGTGTATATGATGGAGGAGGTTCACTCCATTTTCGCGCTCGGCGCGGGTGCGGTTTCCAAAATGGTGGACTACCGACCTCAAAACGGCGGCAAGCCCTACATCGAACGCCTGTTCTATCCCAAATATCCGTATGAATATTTGCGCGACGAGAGCACGGGCGAGAAAATCGAAGCGATGGAGGCCTTTTATCGCGGGCATCATCTTTTAGACTAACAATACCGACCGCTCTTTTACCGCTTTTCTGTCGGAAAGGAGAATATATGATGAAGTATCATAAGATTTCGTCTTTTGAAACAAAACAAGACATGAAACGCTTTGTTGCGGCATGCGAGGAAGCATTTGAAGAACGCATGGACGCGGCACTTTCAAGTCTGCGTGACGTACGCGAGCTGCGCTTTTTTGGCTTGACGGGGCCCACATGCTCCGGAAAAACGACCGCCGCGCGCAAAATAACCGAGCTGCTTCAGTCGCGCGGACTCTCTGTGCGCGTGATCTCCCTTGATGATTTTTATTATGACAAGGAGTATCTGCATCAGCGTACCGAAAATGACCCCGACATCGAGATCGACTATGATTCCGAGGAAACGATTGACATCCAGCTCTTATCCGAGGTGGCCGAGCAATTGTATGCGGGAGAACGCACCCAAATGCCGCACTTCAATTTCAAAAGCGGCATGCGCGAGGTGGGGGACTTGATCGAGCCGCGCGCAAACGACGTGTTTTTGTTTGAGGGAATCCAGACGCTTTATCCGCGCGTCAACGAGATCCTTGCGCGTCACAGCTCTTACCGAAGCATTTCGATCCTGCCGCAGTCGGCGATCGAAATTAACGGAAAGTGCTTCTTGCCCAATGAGAGCCGTCTGTACCGTCGCCTGGTGCGCGACTATATCCACCGCGCAACCGATCCTTCATTTACACTTTACCTTTGGCAAAGCGTGCGCGAGAATGAGGAGAAAAATATTTTTCCGTATCTTAATAGCTGCCACGCGTCCATTGATTCCACTATGCCGTACGAGATCGGCATGCTCAAGCCCTACCTGGAGCCCCTGATGAGGGAGATCAAGCCGGAAAACGATTTTTACGGGCAAGCGCAGGAAATTTTAAACAAGCTTCAAGGGATCTGTCCCGTTTCTGCAAATTACATCTCGGAGAGATCACTATATAAGGAATTTATCTAATGAAAACGATTTTTAAGGACGTTACGCTTCTGCCCGAATACGGTTACGGCAGCCGGCGTGTCAACGTAACGGTAACCGATCATACGATATCCGCGATTACCGCAGAGCCCGTTGATACGACGGGAGCTCAGGTTATAAAGGGGCAGGGAGATCTGCTGATTCCCGCGTTTTACAACGCCCATTGCCATGCGGCAATGACGCTGTTCCGTGGCTACGGTGAGGATCTGCCGCTCGGGCGTTGGCTTGAGGAGCGCATCTTTCCCGCGGAAGACCGTTTGAACTATCAAAATGTTTATACAGCCACAAAGCTTGCCATTGCGGAAATGATCCGCGGCGGCGTGGTGTCCTTTTCGGATATGTATATGTTCGAGGACGCCGTGGCAGAGGCAGTGCTTGAAACAGGCGTCAAGGCGAACCTTTCGCGCTCGCTCGTTTCCTTTGACCCCAACGTAGACGCTGCAAAGGATTCGCGCTTTGCCGAGGCCGTACGTCTTTATAAGAATTATCACAACGCGGGAGACGGGCGCGTAAGGATCGACTTTTCCTTGCATGCCGAGTATACCAACGTGCCGCGTTACTGTGCCTACGTGGGTGAATATACCGCTCAAAACGGTATCGGCATGCAGATCCATCTGTCCGAGACCGAAAAGGAGCACAACGAGTGCATTGCACGGCACAAGAAAACGCCTGCAAGATTCTTTTATGATCTGGGCGTTCTGGACGCGCCTGCGGCAGCCGCGCATTGCGTTTGGGTCACCGATGAGGATATTGCTATCTTAGCGGAAAAGAACGTTACGGCGGTACATAACCCCGTCAGCAACCTCAAGCTCGGCAGCGGTGTCATGCCAATGCGTAAAATGCTGGATGCAGGCGTGAGCGTGGCGCTCGGCACCGATGGCGTCGCATCCAATAACCGACTGGATCTGATGCGTGAAATGCAGACCGCGGCAATTCTGCACAAGGGGATCAACCGCGATCCCGCCATTACTGTGGCAAAGGAAATGCTTCCGCTGGCTACACGCAACGGGGCACTTTCGCAAGGGCGCACGGATTGCGGCAGAGTAGAGGTCGGTATGCGTGCCGATCTGATCCTCATTGACCGCAATTGCTTCCACAATATGCCGTCCTACGACGATTACGCACTCCTTTGCTACAGCGCGGAAAGAAGCGATGTGCGCGTAACGATGGCGGACGGACGCATACTTTACCGCAACGGGGAATATACTTGTATTGACGAGGAACGCCTGCGCTATGAAGCGCGCGAGGTGTTCGCGCATTACTTTGATTGATCCCGTGAGGTAGCGATATGGAACAGGCAAGACAAAACACCAAAAAGGTCTTTTTTTCGGGGGTTTTGTTATTGTCACTTTCCACGGTGCTCGTTAAGATTTTAGGACTTGTATACAAAATCCCCATGCTCTCGTATCTCGGATCCGAGGGCATGGGGTATTTTCATTCCGCGTACGAGCTGTACGCGCTCTTTTGCATCATCGCAACCGCAGGGCTCCCCGTGGCGCTCTCCGTGCTGATCTCGGAGGCGCTGGCCAAGGGGGAGACCGATTCGGTCAAGCGCATCTATCGCGCCGCCATGACAGTGTTTTTGGCGGTCGGGCTCCTTGGGACGCTTGCCATGATTGTTTTTGCGGACCGCTTTTGCGCGTGGATCAAGAGTGATCATGCCTATTCCTGCGTCATTTCCATCGCACCAACGCTCTTTTTTGTATGCGTTTCCTCGGCGGTGCGCGGTTATTTTCAAGGGCATCAGCGAATGCTGCCCACGGCACTTTCACAGCTGATCGAGGCCATCGGAAAGCTTGCGTTCGGGCTTTTGTTTGCTCACACATCTCTGGAGCGCGGTGCTACCACTCCGCAGGTGGCCGCCGCAGCCGGATGGGGGCTGACGCTTGGAAGCGCTCTTGCAACGCTCTATCTGTTGATCGAAAAGGCGAGATTTAAGGCTCCACAAGGCGATTTTGCGACGTCTGTCACTTACAGAAGCGTTTGGCGACGACTGGCGCGCTTGGCGGTTCCTATGACGCTTGGCGCGTCGCTGGTGAGCCTGACAAAGCTGATCGACATGGCTATGATCCTACGTCGCTTGCAGGCTATTGGATATAGCGAGAGCCTTGCAAACGAGGCGTACGGAAGCTATACGACGCTGGCATTGTCTGTCTACGGGCTCTTGCCAACGCTCCTCAATTCCGTGTTTCTGCCACTCGTTCCCATGCTCACCTCTGCGATCGCATCGGGAGATCGCACGAAACAAACACAAATGGTGGAGACCTCCTATCGCCTGACTGCCTTTTTCGCGCTTCCTGCGTCACTTGCGATCTCCGCGTTCGCGCATCCCGTCCTTTCCATTCTCTTTGGCGGGGAAGTGGAAGCGGTTGCAGTCGCGGCACCGTTGCTCTCCATGCTTGGAGGCTCTGTGTTCTTGTCCTGTATGATCAGTGCCTCTAATTCGGTTTTGCACGCTTATCAGGTCGTGAATCGCCCGATCCTTTCCTTGGTGGCGGGAGCCGGCGTTAAGGTGCTTGTTGCTTATTTTTTGATCGGAACGCCTGCGATCGGACTGATGGGCGCTCCCATCAGCACCTTGCTCTGTAACGTGACCGTCGTGGCTATGAATCTTGGCTTTGCGGCAAGGCTTTGCGATAAGCTATCGGTCAAGGATATCTTTTTTACACCGCTTTGCATTTCTCTGGTTGCGGTAGGCGTGCCGTTTGGACTATACCTGTTTTTTACGGCAAAATTCGGCTTCTCACTTCTTGTAGCAGTGCTTTGCATGCTCACGGCAGCGCTTCTCTACGCCATCCTGTTTTTTGCGTGCGGTGCCGTTTCTTCCGACGATCTGCAAGCACTCCCAATGGGGGATCGGCTTTGCAGGACTTTAAAACGATTAAAATTGTTAGAAAAATAGAAAAAAGTCAAAAAAATGCACATTTTTTGGAAAAAATGTTGAAAAAACTATTGCAGAAATGCCAATAATATGATAGAATAAATATATCATATTAGGGAGGTGTTTAATATGACAAAATCTCAATGGATCGATCGTGCAGCGAAAAGTAGCGGCATGACCAAAAAGCAGATGGAGCAGGCGTATGACGCGCTGCTGGCAACCCTCGAGGATACCCTTGCTGCAGGTGAGGCGGTACAGATCACGGGCTTTGGCGCCTTTGCCGTCCGTCAGTCTGCCGCACGCATGGGCAGAAACCCTAAGACCAATGAAGCTATTCAGATCCCTGCATCCCGCCGCGTTGTTTTCCTTCCCGGCAAAAAGCTGAAGGAAAAGGTTAATGAGGCTTGATAAATATCTGAAGGTTTCGCGCATTATCAAGCGACGCACCGTTGCCAACGATGCCTGCGACGCAGAGCACGTTACGGTCAACGGCCGCAAAGCGAAGGCGTCCTACGACGTAAAGGAAGGGGACGTTCTGGAGATCACCTTTGGTCAGCGTACGCTGAAGGTCCGTGTGCTTGACGTCAAGGAGTATACCTCCAAGGCAGACGCATCGGGGCTTTACGAGGTCATCACCGAAAACTGAATATTTCGCTTGCCGTCTGCATACATTGTACCAAACCGAATGGAGGTCGTACAATGAATACAGATGCAAATAAGGCTAACAACCGCACCGTACACAGCGTGTCCCTCATGGGACGCGAGAAAATGGAGGTTCGAGGCGTTACCGACGTGATCAGCTTTGACGAACAGACAGTTGCTTTAAGCACCGTTTGCGGCAATCTGGAGATCAACGGCTCCTCTCTGCACATTCATGTTTTAAGCATGGAGGAGGGAATCGTTACAATGGACGGTAAAATTGACTCCTTGAGCTATTACGAGGCACCCACCGATGAAAAGGGTGGTAGCTTCTTCTCCAAGATCTTTCGTTAACGGAAATGGGAAGCACACAGACCGTATTGGCGCAGTTGTGGCTGTATGCGTTTTTGCTTGGAGTCGGGTTAGGCGCGGTTTACGATGCGTTTCGCATCACCCGCGTCTTTCTCGGCGTTTCTTACACAAAAGCGGCATCGGAGCGACTTCAACGCATCCGATTGCCATATCTTGCACCGCGTCCGCCGCGTCGCACCTCGCGCGTTCTCGGAGCGGTGGTATTTTTTGAGGATCTGTTGTTCGCGCTCATTGGGGGCGTTGCAATGATCCTGCTGTTTTATCAGATCAACAACGGCAAGATACGTTTTCCGGCGTTTTTTCTGGCGGCACTCGGCTTTTTTCTCTATCGCATCACGCTCGGGCGCGTCGTTATGCTCGCATCACAGGCAATCGCGTTTGGCATCGAGGTATTGGTGCGTTACGCGGTATTTTTTATAACGCTGCCGTTTCGGTGGATCGGAAAACAGATCTCCAAGCTCTGTAAGCGCCTTTGGAAGTGCCACATGACCCATCGCACGCTACGTGCAAGGCGGCGCACAACGGAGCATGCGTGGAAGGAACTAAAAAAGAATGGAGGCGGATTGATTCCGCCGAGTCAAAAAAGGGAACCCTATAAAGGAGGCGCGCCATGGCGGCGGAAAAGAAAAAGCAATTCAGCCTGAGCATATTGGTGCGTATCTTTTTGGTGCTTTTGGCGGTGATCGCGATCGGTGTTTTCGCACGGAGCGTGATGGTTTACAATGAGCTTCATAAGGAAGCGGAGGAATTGCGCGCAACGCTTGCGGACATGCGAGAAAAGCGAGATGAGCTGGAGGAGATTTTGGGCTCTGCCGAGGAGGTCAATCGTTTGCTCCAGGATCTGGAGGCGTGTGAAACGATCATCAATTCGGGAACGCAGGCAGGGGATGCTCTACGAGAGTATCTTTTGCTCAAGGACGAGGTACTGGCACAGTTGAAGTCCTCTAAAAACAGAAAATACATCGAGCGTGTCGCAAAGGATGAGCTCAATCTTTACTTTGCGGACGAGGAGATTTACTATAACGATATCAATCAATGAGAGTGTGAAGCGAATGGCAGAGAAAAAGAAGGAAGGACAAAAGATCATCGCGCAAAACAAAAAGGCGTATCACGATTATTTTGTGGATGAGAGATACGAGGCAGGGATCGCACTGGCGGGAACCGAGGTCAAAAGCATCCGTGCAGGCGGTGTCAACCTAAAGGATTCCTATTGCTCCTTTGAAAAGGGCGAGATCTTCGTTGTAGGCATGCATATCAGCCCCTACGAGCACGGAAACATCTTCAACACCGATCCCATGCGCGACAAAAAGCTCTTGATGCACCGCAGAGAGATCTTAAAGCTCCAGGGGCTTGTGCAGCAAAAGGGTTTTACGGTCGTGCCGCTGTCGCTCTATTTTTCAGGTAGCCACGTCAAGGTCGAATTGGGGCTTTGCCGCGGTAAAAAGCTGTACGATAAGCGAGAAAGCGACGCAAAGCGCTCGGCAGAGCGGGATATTGACAGACACATGAAGGACAGAACCTATCAGGGGTAAAAGCATGGATACCGAAAAGACCTGTTACTTGTTTTTTGATTACGATAACACCGTACGTGTGAACGCAACGGTGTCAGAGCAAACGGTCAGCGCAATGAAGCATGCGCAAAAGATGGGACACAAGCTGATCCTGTGCACGGGGCGTGCGCGCGGCTCTCAGATCGAGGATTTTGAAAAGATCCCTTGGGACGCGGTGATCAACGGCGGGTGTGACATTACTTACGAGGATCGTTGCATAGAGGAAAAGACCGTTCCCGAGGAAGAGATTCGCGCATGGGTGGAGTTCAGTATGCAAAATCGCTTGCTCTTTATTTATGAAGGACAAAAGGAGATCATACGCTGTCCGTTTCACGAGCATGCCGTGGCATATACAAAAGAGGAAATCAAGGCAGAACAGGATCGCATCGCAACAATCGCAAAAAGCAATCCCGCCACCAAGTTTTCTATTATGGGAACTGAATTTGATACTCTCCCATGGCCCAAAACGCGCATGAATCCGCTGATACACCCACAGTATCTTGAGGTGTTTGGCGAGGGTTGCGACAAGGGGCGCGCGATCAAGCGCTTTTGCGAGCTGCTTCATCTGCCTCTTGAACAATGCGCATGCTTTGGGGATAGCATGAACGACTATCCCATGTTTCTGGTCTGTCCCGTCAGCGTTTGCATGAAACGGGGGCCACAGGCGCTAAAAAAAGTAGCTTCTTATGTAACAAAAAGTAACGATGGTGTCGCAGAAGGACTCGAATGGCTCTTTATGAAAGGAGAAAACCAATGAACACATTAAAGTTTACATCGAACGTGTTCAAGGAAACCGATCGTTACACCAAGACCTTGCAGCTCCCCGACTATCCGTGGCGCGCAGATGGCTCGTTTGACCGAGAAAGCGCGCTCAACACCGTTTTGTACGAGGAATACGGCTTTGTGAATATGAATGGCGTCCACGTAACGGCCGAGGTCAAAGACGTTGAAGAAAAGCTCGCAGCAGGGAAATGCCGCGGTACCACCGTGGAATTTACCTTTACAAAAGGCGAGGACAAGGCATCCTTTCCCGTTTACGTCTTCAATCCGTACCGTTATCCCGAGGCACCCATGGTGCTGATGATCAACTTCAGCCC
>JAZRFD010000004.1:0-15562 GCA_045661185.1 Eubacteriales bacterium
GCGTGCGCCTGACAACGGCGAAGAACCGCCTTGACGCGCGCGGAAAGCTCCTTCACGTCAAAGGGCTTTACCAGATAGTCGTCGGCTCCAAGCTCAAGCCCGAGAACCTTGTCAAACACGTCACTCTTTGCAGAGATCATAATGATGGGCTTTGATGAGATCTCGCGGATCTCGCGGCAGACCTGCCAACCATCCTTTTTAGGCATCATAATATCCAAAAGAACCAAGTCGGGCGAGAAGATCTTAAAATAGCTCAACCCCTCTACACCGTCCGATGCGACCTTTACGTCGTACCCCTCGTTTTCAAAATAGATCTTTAAAAGCTCACTGATATTGGAATCGTCGTCGATTACAAGAATTTTGGTATCCGTCATACTATTATTCTCCTCCGTGCCTGTCCCATTCTTTCTTTTATTATAAATCCTTTTTGATTTGGCAATGTTATGAATGTTTGAATTTTGGAAATCATTCGTTCATTTGCAGGTCATTTCCTGTTCTTTTTTAATTATAACATAAAATTGAACAGATTGCAAATGGTTTTCGAACATTTTTTTGATTTTTTTTGATATTTTTTCAAAATATGAAGATTTATTGTATAATATACCATTTGACTGTGAATTGAATTTTAAATATTTGTGATTTTCAAAAAAAGATCAAAAAAGCGGTGTTCACAAACAGAAAACATTTATGAGCACCGTTTTTTGTGTTGAAAATGAAACTTACTTTTATGCAACAGTCAAAAAGCTTGTGCAGAAATTATGTGCAATAATTTTCAACTACCCGTTGAAAAAAGGAATGGAATATGGTATAATAAGGAATGAATGATCGAAACACCCCAAATAAACGCAGGTGTTTGAAATAAAGGAGATTGTAACTGTATGAAACTTGGTATCGTAGGGCTTCCGAACGTCGGAAAGAGTACCCTTTTCAATGCGCTGACCAACGCGGGCGCGGAATCCGCAAACTACCCCTTCTGCACAATCGAGCCGAATGTGGGCGTTGTAACGGTTCCCGACAAGCGTTTGGATTTTCTGGCGGATATCCATCACCCCAACAAATACACGCCTGCCGTGATCGAATTTGTTGACATTGCGGGACTTGTCAAGGGCGCCTCCAAGGGCGAAGGCCTTGGCAACCAGTTCCTTGCCAACATCCGCGAGGTTGACGCGATTCTGCACGTTGTGCGTTGCTTTGAGGACGACAACATTATTCATGTGGATGGAAAGATCAACCCGATGCGGGACCTTGAAACCATCAACCTT
Organism: Eubacteriales bacterium; assembly: GCA_045661185.1. Classification (GTDB taxonomy): domain Bacteria; phylum Bacillota; class Clostridia; order Oscillospirales; family CAG-272; genus UMGS1865. The sequence goes on from JAZRFD010000004.1 coordinate 1,263, forward strand.
GAGCTGATCTTTGCCGATATGGACGTTCTGGAGCGTCGCATGGACCGCACGAGAAAGGCCATGAAGGCGGATAAGAAATTTGGTGCGGAGCTGGCTGTCTTTGAAAAGCTGATGGCAGCATTGGCTGACGGCAAATGCGCGCGCACGGTAGAGCTGAGTGAGGACGAGGAGGCCTGCCTTTACGACACGCCCCTGCTCACCCGTAAGCCCGTTATTTACGTTGCAAACGTCAATGAGGACTACGCCGCCAGCGAGCCCGATACCGAGGCTTATTTGGCGCTTAAGGCATATGCCGACAGCGAGCACTCCGAGATCATCCCGATCTGCTGTCAGATAGAGGCCGAGATCGCGCAGCTGGATGCTGAGGAAAAGGAAATGTTCCTCTCCGACCTTGGCATAGAGGGAAGCGGTGTTGACCGCTTGCTCAAGGCAAGCTATTCCCTTCTGGGACTTGTCAGCTTCTTGACGGCAGGTCCCGACGAATGCCGCGCATGGACGATCCGCCGCGGCACGAAGGCCCCCAAGGCTGCCGGCAAGATCCACTCTGACATTGAGCGTGGCTTTATCCGTGCCGAGGTATTGGCATTTGACGATCTAGTCAAATACGGCTCCATGAACGCCGCAAAGGAAGCGGGTGTGCTCCGAAGCGAAGGCAAGGAATACATTATGCAGGACGGCGACATCGTATTCTTCAGATTTAACGTATAATAAAAAGGTGCTGCCTCGAATGCTTTTTATCGCATTTGAGACAGCCCCTTTTAATATCCCGGAGGCGGATCGTCGGGCGGCGGTGCGCCCTCTCCGTCCCAGATCGGAAGCTCCTTTTGAAGAGTTCCGCTCGCGTTGCGGGGCGCGCGGGACTCAAAATCGAACACCGCCCTGCCGTTTTCCAGCTTGAGCGCGGCATCAAAGGTCTTTTTCGTGCGGGACGAGGTAAAGCCTTGAATAACGGCGGTTCTGCCCGTTTCGGTCAGCAGCTTCAGGTTTGCGACCGAAATCGCACGACCGCAGATCGAGGTGTTAACCGAGAATTTGCAGCCATCCTTGTAGCCCGTGCAGCCGTAGAAGCTGCGGAAACGCTTCATTTCCTTGCCGCAAAGCGGACAGGCAGCAACAACATCGCCAAAAAAGCCCGTTTCACTATCCAAGGAAAGGTTGGTGTCTGCTTTTTTATCAAATACCTCGCTGATCTCTTGTTCTGCCAGTTGAACGCTCTCCTCTACCGTCATCGTACCGCGGTAGACCTTTTTGAGCGCTTGGCCGAGCTGCGAGGTCTTGTATTTATCCATTGTGATCTTCATTTGCAGAAGCGCCTCGATCAAAAATTCTCCGCCCGGAAGAATGGTGTAAACATCCTTTTTCAGGTCGATATAGCCGCTCTTGCGCGCGTTGTCAATGATACCCGTGCGCGTGGCCTCCGTTCCAAGCTCAAGCCCCTCGAAGATCGCGCGGTAATCCTCGGTGTCGTCCGAGCTGACACCGTCCTCGGCTTCCGCCGCCTCTTTGGCCGCCTTTTTCTCGTCCTTGAAGGGGTTTTTGAGGTAGTTGTTCAGTGTTTCGACCGTGTAATGCTTGGGAGGCGAGGTTTCCTTTTCGGCGGGCTTGAAGTCGATGTTAACAACGTCTCCCTTGTTCAATGCGGGCAGGACCTTGTCCTTTTGATTGTAATCGTCGTATTTTGTCCAACCTTTTTCAAGGATCACCATACCCTTGAGTGTAAAGGTTTCAAGCTCGCCCACGGCGATCGTGATCTCACTCTTACTGACCACGCAATCCTCGGCGCAAAATACTGCCACAAAGCGACGGAACACCGTAGAATAGACCTGCATTTCGCGCTCGTTCAGCTGCGTTTTGTTGGGGATTTTATAGGTTGGAGTCAGAGCCGAGTGAGATTCGATCTTGCTGTCGTCAAATATGGTTTTGCTATCCTTGAATCTTACGGGATACCCGAGCTTTTGACAGTTGGCAAGAATCTGACGCATCTTGTCCTTTTCGGCCGTGGCAAGGTACTCGGAGTTGGTACGGGGATAGGTCAAATACCCCTTTTCGTAAAGCCCTTGTACGATGTCAAGGCTTTCCTGCATCGACATCTTGTATTTCTTGCTCAACGCGTTTTGCAGCTTGGAAAGCGAATAGAGCTTGCCCGCAAAGAGTGTGTCCTTTTTATTCTTAACACCCGTTACAACGGCTCCCGTACGGTTATAAAGCTCGCACATACGAACGGCATCCGCGTACCGATCCTGCTCAAATTTGTTTTTTGAGGTCAGTTCCACGATTTCATCGTTGGTGGTTTCCTTGCTGACCAGCGCAAAATATTTGCCCGGAACGAAATTGCGGATCGACATATCGCGATCATAGATCGCCTTGACGATCGGCACGATCACGCGTCCGACGCGAAGCAGCGTTCCTGTTTTGAGAGTGGCGTAACGGGTCAGATTCACGCCGTAGAGCCAGTCGATATACGTGCGCGCAAAGCCCTCGGACGCCAAGCGGTCGTATTCCGCCTCGTCCTTCATTTCTCCCAACGCCTTTGTAACGGTTTGCGCGGTCTGGTCGGGGAGCCAGAGGCGCTTGAGCGCTTTTGGCGATTGCAGCGCGTGATCCACACACAAGCGCACAATGATCTCGCCCTCGCGGTCAGCGTCCCCCGCGTTGACAACGGTGTCAACGTCCGGACGGTTACAGAGCGAGCGGATCACCTCAAACTGGCGTACGACGCCGCTATCGACCTTTTTATCGGCACCGCGACGCAATTCAAATTGGAATTTTTGAGGAAAGCACGGAAGATTATTCATCGTCCAGCGTACAGATCCGTTTTCCTGCGGTGAATAGGTTTCGATGTCGCAAAGAGAAAACAGGTGTCCAAACGCCCACGTAACAAGGTATCCCTCGCCCTCCAAATACCCGCCCCGCTTTTGCATGGTGCCGATCGCGGCTGCAATATTACGGGCAAGGCTTGGCTTTTCTGCAATGATCAGTATCATGTCAGCCAAATCTCCTCCATTTCATGAAAATGGCCGCAGTTCTGCAAAAACGCTACGCAGAACTGCGGCATTCCCAATTTCTCGGGTAATCAGATATACTTCTTAACGGTCTCGGATGCGTCCTCTGCAGCCATGGAAACGGTCATGATCAGGTTGATGTCGATCTTCTCAAGGAGCTTTTCAAGCTCGGAAAGGAGAGTGTCGAACGCTGCCATATCCTTCTGGCAGATACGAAGCGTACCGTCTACAAACAGATCGGTAACATCGTGGTTGCTCGCAAGAATACCTGCGATGAAGCCGTACAGAGACTGTGCGTCGGTGATCATATATTCATCTGCGTTCACAAGACGAGCCGCAGGCTTAATATCGTATCTGAGCTGCGTTCCCTTTTCAATGCATACAACGTCGCCCTTGGTAACCTCGAGAGCGCCATTGACCAGATTGATCAGGGTCTTGGTTTTTCCGGTGCCTTTTACGCCGATAATCAGTTTTAACATAGTGTTTATCCTCCAAATTCCGACTGGAAACGAAGATTCGTCTCCGTGTATTCATTATAACAAATTCCAAAAGCAAAGTCAAGCCTTTTTTTGGATATTTTCGTTACTTTTTTTGAAAAGCGGAATCAGCCGTCAAGGCGCGCCTCCAGGGCGGCACGCAGATCCTCGTATCCGGGCTTGCCGAGAAGAGCGAACATGTTCTTTTTGTAGGACTCCACACCGGGCTGGTCGAAGGGGTTGACAGCAAGAATATATCCCGAGATCGCGCATGCGAGCTCAAAGAAATAGATCAACTCACCAAGTGCGAACGCGCTTCTTTCGTTGACCTCGAGAAGAACGTTCGGAACACCGCCGTCAACGTGCGCCAGGATCGTTCCCTGCATTGCCTTCTTCTTCACGGCGTTGAGATCCATGCCCGAGAGGAAGTTGAGGCCGTCGATATTGGCGGGATCGTTGGGGATCGCAAAGGTGGAGCCCGTGTCAACGATCTCGATCACGGTTTCAAACATATTGCGGCTACCGTCCTGCACGAACTGACCGAGAGAGTGCAAATCGGTGGAGAAAACGACAGACGCGGGGAAAATACCGCGCCGATCCTTACCCTCACTCTCGCCGTACAGCTGCTTCCACCATTCGCTAAACATTGCGGTAAAGGGCTCGTAGCTTGCCAGAACCTCAATGCCCTTGCCCTTGCGATAGAGGATATTACGGATCGCGGCATAGCGATAGCAATCGTTCCTTTCGATGTCCGCATCCATGTATGTATGGCTTGCGGAAGCAGCGCCCTGCATGAGCGCGTCAATATCAATGCCTGCAACGGCAATAGGAAGAAGTCCTACTGCGGTCAGCACCGAGAAGCGGCCGCCGACATCATCCGGAACGACAAAGGTCTCGTAGCCTGCATCGGTGGAAAACTGCTTGAGCGTTCCGCGTGCGCGGTCGGTGGTTACAAAAATGCGCTCACGCGCGCCTTCCTTGCCGTATTTTTCCTCCAGCATGGTGCGGAATACGCGGAAAGCGACTGCGGGCTCGGTGGTCGTGCCCGACTTGGAGATCACGTTCACGCAAACGTCGCGACCCTCGCAAAGCGCGAGAACCTCATTGAGCGAATCTGCGCTGATGCTGTTGCCCGCAAAATAGATGTCGGGCGTATCCTTTTTCAGGTTGTTGTACAGCGGAGACCTGAGATACTCGATGACTGCGCGCGCGCCAAGATAGGAGCCGCCGATACCGATGACAACGAGAACGTCGCAGGATTTTTGGATCTTTGCGGCGCATTTCTTGATGCGCGCAAATTCTTCCTTATCATATGCCTCGGGCAGCTCGACCCAACCGAGGAATTGGTTTCCGGGGCCGTTCTTCTCGCGGAGCATCTTATCGGCAAGGGTGACCTGTGCCTGCATTTGTGCGTATTCGTGTGCGTTGATAAATGAGCTGACATATTTGTCGTTCAGTTTGATTGACATGGGGCTTACCATCCTTTGAAAATAATTTCTCAACACCTTGTATTATACAACATCCGCACCGCAATTACAAGTCTTTTTGCAAAAAAAACAGGAAAACCCAAAAAAGCGCGATTTGCGCATTTTTCGCTTTTTTTCCTTTAAATCAAAAGGAATTTTGCCAGCATACGTCCAAAGATCTCAAAGAAGTTGATTTTTCCGACCGATTCAGCGGCCCGGATCGGCACGCTTCCGATCAAGCGCCCGTCAAGACGGTATTCAACCTTGCCGATTACGTCCCCTTTTTTTACGGGGGCTATAAGAGATTCGGGCAGCGTTATCTTTGCGCTGACAGCGGTTGCGGATTCACGCGGCAGAACCTTGGAGAACGCGCCGTATTCCGCGTGGCACAGATCCTTCGAGCCGCCCGTTACGGGAATGGGCGCAAGGCTTCCCTTTTTCGCGGTATAAAGCCCGTAATTGGCAAAGCCCCAATCCAGGAGTGTGGATGCAGCGGCGTTGCGGGAGTCTCCCGATTCTGCGCCCATGATCACGCAGATGAGAGAGAGACCCTCGCGCTCCGCGGTAACGCTGACGCAAAAGCCGGCTTTTGAGGTCGACCCCGTTTTCAGTCCCGTGCAACCGCGATAAAAGCGCACCAGGCGGTTGGTATTGGTGAGCCCAAACGCGCCGTCACGGATCGAATCCATCCAGATGGAGCTATATTGCAGAACCGTTGGATGCTTTAAAAGCTCGCGCGACATCAACGCGATATCCCGTGCCGACGTCAGATGATTCTCGGCGGTATCGTCAAGCCCCGTGACGTTTTCAAAGACGGTTGATTCCATGCCAAGCGTGCGTGCTTTTGCGTTCATGCGATCCACAAACACGCTCACGCTTCCCGCCACACGCTCGGCAAGCGCCACGGCGGCATCGTTTGCGGACGCAATCACAACGCTTTTGAGCAGATCATCCACGCTCATCTGCTCCCCTTCCTTTAAATAGACCTGCGAGCCGCCCATTGAAGCCGCGTTTGCGGATACGCTGACTGTTTCGTCAAGGCGGATTCTGCCGCTGTCGATTTCCTCCATGACCAAAAGAAGGGTCATGATCTTCGTAACCGATGCGGGAGGCAGCGCTTCGTCGGCGTTTTGCGTATACAAGATCGCCCCCGTGGTCGCCTCCATCAAAATAGCGCTTTTACAATCCAGCTTCAAAGCACCATCCTCGACACCAAATTCAGTTGTTGGCAGTGTGCTGCTTTCCCCGTTCGTCTGCGCGAACGTGCCGATGCAGAGCATTCCTTGCATGAGTATAACGGTCAAAAAAATTACCGTTGTACGGATCCATCCTTTTTTCATATTCATCACCTCGGAACATCTTATGAGGAATGGAGAAAAAATATGAAAAGCCCCCGATCGCATCGGAGGCTTTTAGAATTATTTTGTTGAGAACTTGAAAACGGTTGTGTAATCGTACTTTTCACCGGGGTTCAAAACCGTATCGGTGAAGTTCGGGTGGTTGATCGAGTCGGGCATCTTTTGGGTTTCCAGGCAGAATGCGGACTGTACGCTGGGCGTGTAGCCACCCTTGAGAGGAGACTCGATCTGATACATGAAGTTACCGGAATAGAACTGGATCGCAGGTTGATTGGTGTAAACCTGCATCACGCGGCCACTCTTTGGATCGTACGCTTCAACACGCAAAATGGGCTCCTTTGTTTCACCGCCCGTGAAGCAGAAGCAATGGTCATAGCCGCCTGCCAGCTTCATATCGTGGTTCCCTTCAATATCAAAGTCACGTCCAATGGTTTTTGCAGTACGGAAATCAAAGGGAGTGCCGTCAACAGGTCTAATCTCTCCCGTGGGGATCAGGGTGTCGTCGGTGGGAACGTAGGTGTCGCAATCCATCCAAAGCTCGTGATCAAAGATCTTCCCAGACGCATAGCCGCCAAGGTTGAAATATGCGTGGTTGGTCAGGTTGAGGATGGTTTTTTTGTCGGTAACTGCCTCGTAACGGATCGAAAGCGCGCCTTCCTTCAAAAGCGTGTAGGTCACCGTAACGGTCAGCGTGCCGGGATAGTTGTCGTCCCCGTCGGGAGAAACGATCGAAAGGATCAGCTTGGGCTCCTCGCCGTCGACTGCCTCGGCACTCCAAATTTTGCGGGAGAAGCCGATCTTGCCGCCGTGCAGAGAGTTGCCGTTGTTGTTGAGGTACAGCTGATATGGAACGCCATCCAGCGTAAACCTACCCTTGCTGATACGGTTGCCAACACGCCCCACCAAAGTGCCGAGATATCCGGGGTTGTTTTCGTAGTCGCAAAGCGCATCATAGCCTGCCACAACATCTGCGATTCTGCCCTCGCGGTCAGGAACACGCAGCTCCACGATCGCGCCGCCGTACTCGGAAATACAAGCGCTCATGCCGTTTTCGTTTGTCATGCTGTAGCTGTACACCTCACGGCCATCCGCAAGGTTACCAAAATGCCGCTTTGTGATCATCCTTTATTCTCCTTCGTATCCGTTGGGGTTCTGCTTCATCCAATTTGCCAGATCGCGGCACATGTCGTTGATATCGTTTTCAGCCTTCCAGCCAAGCACCTCGTATGCCTTTGCGGGATCGGCGTAACAGGTTGCAATGTCACCCGGGCGACGTGCCGTGATCTTGTAATTGACGGTAAGGCCCGTTGCCTTTTCATATGCCTTTACGATATCGAGAACAGAGTATCCAACGCCCGTTCCGATGTTGAAATGCTCAACGCCCTGAACCTTCTCGGCACGCTCAAGTGCCTTCAGATGTGCCTTTGCCAAATCAACGACGTGAATATAGTCGCGCACACCCGTACCGTCGGGCGTGGGATAGTCGTCACCGAACACGGAAAGATACGGAAGCTGACCTGCGGCTACCTTTGCGACGTAAGGAAGCAGGTTGTTCGGGATCCCCTTGGGATTTTCACCGATCAATCCGCTCTTATGGGCGCCGATGGGATTGAAATAACGAAGAACAGATACACTCCACTCGTTGTCAGATACCCAAACGTCCTTCAGAATCCGCTCGATCATGAGCTTTGTCTCACCGTAGGGGTTGGTCGTGGAGAGCGGAAAATCCTCGCGGATCGGCACGGTCTTGGGCATGCCGTAAACCGTTGCAGAGGAGCTGAATACGATCTTCTTTGCGTTGTATTTGCCCATCAGCTCCACGAGATTAAGGGTGCTGACAAGGTTGTTGTAGTAATACAGACGCGGCTCTGCAACCGATTCACCGACTGCCTTGAGTCCCGCGAAGTGAATCGCGGAATCAACGTCGGGGTTCTCGATGAATACCTTTTCAAGGGCGTCCTTGTCGCACAGATCGACCTCATATGCGCGAAAATTCTTGCCGGTGATCTGCTTGATGCGATCAAGCGCTTTGGGCGAGCTATTGCAGTAGTTGTCAACAATCACGATATCATAGCCCGCGTTGAGAAATTCTACGGCTGTGTGCGAGCCGATAAAGCCTGCGCCGCCTGTGATCAAAATAGACATGTATGTATTTTCCTTTCAAAATGTATTCAGTTCCAAAGAGATGCGGGATATTCGCCCGCAGAGATCATCTCCGCGATCGCGCTCTTGACACGCGCCTTGTCCTCGGGATAGGTCACACCATGCCAAAGAGACGTGGTGGGATACACGGCAACGTCGCACGCGCCCATTTTTCTCTGCTCGTCAACGGCAAAGGGCAAGTAGTATTCCGCCTTGAGCGGATTATCACCAAGATTTTTGAGAAATTCCGCAAAGCCGCATTCCAAGCGGTCAAAGATGTCGGGGGTAAAGCCCCAGCAGTTCATGGAAACGATGGTGTCAAACGGAATGTCGATCCAAGTCTCGCCGTCGTCATCCAGATAGGCCGCGCAGGTGTCCTTTTTGATGATTTTGGTGCGCTCGGTTACGCTCATAAGCATGCCGTCGTCAGCTACCTTACACTGACCGCGCGAAACGGTTCCGTTCTCGGTAAGCGTGTTGCCCAATGCAAAGCCGACCATGCAGTGATGTGCCACGCCGTTCGTGCATTCTGCGTGCTTCAAATGCTTTGCAAGCTGCACAAAGGTATCTCTGCCGTAAAAATCGTCGGCATTGATCACCGCAAAGTTTTCTTTTACGGCGTTGCGTACGCAATAGATCGCGTGTCCCGTGCCCCACGGCTTGCTTCTTCCCTCGGGAACCGTAAAGCCCGCAGGCAGATCGTCGGATTTTTGGAACGCATAGGAAACCTCGATTTTTTCGGCAATGCGGTTGCCGATGGTTTCACGGAACAGCTCCAGATTTTCTTCCTTAATGATGAAAACGACCTTGTCAAAGCCTGCCTTAATGGCGTCATAAACGGAAAAATCAATAATGAAGTTCCCAGCCTCGGTCATTGGGTCAAGCTGCTTGAGTCCGCCGTATCGAGAACCCAATCCTGCTGCCAAAATTACAAGTGTCATATCAAATTGCCTCCTTATAAATCAAACTGTTTTTATTATACAATAAAAAACAAAAATTGTAAAGCCCTTTCTCAAAAAATGAATGAAATTTCTCCAAAATTAAAAAACTTAAAAAATCTTCTGAAAATGCATTGACAATTCTTTAACAGTATGCTATAATTGTCTCAAATGATACAGAAAGGAGCAACGACGTGTTTTCCGAGCAAGAAAAAAGTCGAATTTTAGAGCACCCGTTTTTAAACGGTATCGGACGCGAGCGTGCACTTGAGATATTTGCAAACACCGGTTGCGCAGTTGTGCATTTTTCGGACGGCGAGATCATTCACTCTCCCGATTCACACGAAAAAAAGCTGGGGCTGATCCTTTCGGGACGTGCCGTTGTCACCACACGCGACCCTTCCAGAACGGCACTTTTGCGCTATCTTGGCGAGGGAGACAGCTTTGGGGTTGCCAATCTTTTCAACGACGAGCCTTACGTCAGCGTGATCAAGGCAGAGAAAAAATGCAGCGTTTTCTTTATAAACGAGGCGACCGTGCGCGCGTTACTTGAAAGCGATCGCGTGTTCCTATATCGTTATCTTACGTTTTTGTCCGGGCGTGTGTGCTATCTCAATCGCAAAATCGAATATTTGACGGCAGGTAGCGCCGAGCGTCGGTTGGCGTTGTACCTTTGCTCCTTTGAAAAAGATGAAATTTCACTTTCCGTTTCCCTCTCGGCACTTTCGGAGCTGCTTGACGTAGGGCGTGCTTCCCTCTATCGCTCGTTTGACAGCTTGGTCAACGACGGTTACATTCAAAAGAATGGACGTCGCATTACCCTGCTGAATGCCGAAGCTCTGCGAATGGCATATCAATAAAATTGGAATCAAAAAAACACATATAAGAAAGGATTCACATCATGAAAAAAATCGTTTCCCTTATTCTCGTCTGCATCACTCTGATCACCTGCCTTGTCGCGTGCGCGCCCAAGGAAGAAACGCCCGATCAGATCCGCGTCTACGTGCTCAACGGCACCACCGGCTTTGGTATGGCGAAAATGATGAGTGACAACAAGGACAATGATCTTTACGAGTTTACAGTACAGACGGACGCAGCTATTGTTCAGAAGTCACTGATCAACGGTGACGTTGACATTGCTGCACTCCCCACGAATGCGGCTTCAAACGTATACAACAAGACCAATGGCGGTGTTAAAATTCTTGCCATCAACACGATGGGGTGTCTCTATCTTTTAACCAAAGAAGGAACAACCGTGAACTCCTTTGAGGATCTTAGGGGTAAAACCGTATACGTTCCCGCACAGAATCCTGCGTTTATCTTCACCGACCTCTGCAAAAAGAACGGCCTCACCCCCGGTGCCGACATCACCATCTCAACGGAATTTGTAGAACCCGCAAGACTGCGCACCGTATTTGCAACCGGCAAGGATACGGACGGCACGGTGGTCGGCAAGGATATTGACATTGTTGTGCTTCCCGAGCCGATGGTTACGATGGCAATCGCAAGTGCCAAGCAAAGCGGAACTACTGTCACGAATGCCTTGAATCTGACAGAGGAATGGGACAAGGTCAACACCCCCGGCTCGTTGGTTCAGGGGTGTGTCGTTGTACGCACCGAGTTCCTTGAGAAATATCCCACTGCCGTTGCGAACTTCCTTAAGGAATACGAAAAGTCCGTCAACTACGTAAACACGAACACCGTGGACTGCGCAAAAAAAATCGTTGACGCAGGCATTTTCGCAAACCAAAGCGTCGCCGAAAAAGCGATTCCGAAGTGCAATATCAAATATATGGACGGCAATGATATGAAAAATGCTATGAAGGTTTATCTCAACGTTCTTAAGGGAATCAACGCCACCTCGATCGGCGGAACGCTCCCGAAGGATGACTTCTATTATATTCCCGAATGAAGACGCTGACCAGAATTTTCCGCTATACGCTGATCCTGCTTTTCTGGATCGGCGTGTGGTGGCTGGGTGCTATGGCGGTGGGAAAGCCGCTTTTGCTTCCCTACCCGTCAACTGTTTTTGCAAGACTTTTTGAGCTTTTGCAAACGAAAGAATTTTACTTGATAACAGGACGCTCGCTCTGGAATGTGCTACGTGGGATTCTGATTGCCGTTTTGCTTGGCAGTGCACTCTCGGTACTAACCTCGCGTCTCACCTTTTTGCGCGAGCTCTGTCTCCCTTTGATGACGCTGATCAAAGCGACACCCGTAGCATCCTTTATCATTCTTTTGTGGCTCTTCATCGGCTCGGCAAAGGTACCCACGTTTATCACGGGCATGATCGTGCTCCCCGTTGTCTGGACCAATCTCGATCAAGGATGGCGAAATATTGATCCGCAGCTTAAGGAAATGGCGGTCGTTTATAAAATACCGCTGTGGCGGCGACTCTACGCATTGACATTTCCTTCGCTCAAACCGTATTTTATTTCTGCGTGCCGTACATCCATCGGTCTTGCGTGGAAGGCGGGAATCGCAGCAGAAATCATTGTACGCCCGCGCAATTCCATTGGATTACAGATCAGCGACACCAATCTTTACCTTTTAACAGATGATATGTTTGCGTGGACACTGGTCGTAATTCTGCTCAGCTTGTTCATCGAGACCATCTTCTCTCTGTTGCTTGAAAAAACCAGCAGAAAGCGTTGTTCAAAGGAGGTGCACGAGGATGCTTGAATTTGAAAACGTATCGTTTTCTTACGGCAAAAAGCCGGTATTCGAGAATTTCTCCTTTACACTTGACGAAAATGAAATTTTGGCTGTGATGGGCACGTCAGGTTGCGGAAAAACCACCCTTTTGCGACTTGTGTCAGGCTTGGAAAAGCCCTCGAAGGATAGCGTGATCCGCTCAACGCATAAAAAAATCGCATACGTCTTTCAAGAGCCGCGCCTGTTTCCTTGGATGACGGTCAGAGAGAACCTGCGTGCGATATTGGAAAAACCGCGTGAGGGTGACGCGAAAATCGACGACGTGTTGCAAAAGGTGGGGCTTTCGGATGCCGCCGAGCAGTACCCCGACGAGCTTTCGGGTGGCATGAAAAGCCGCGTGGCATTGGCACGGGCGTTACTGTTTGAGGGAGATCTTTATCTGTTGGACGAACCGTTTGCGGCGCTTGACGAGGCGTTGCGCCAAGAGCTTGGCGCGCTTTTGCGTGAGCATATCAAGAACCGCGGCGCGTCGGCTATTTTGGTAACACATCAGGCAAGTGACGCAGAGGCGATTGCCGACCGTATATTGACATTGTAAAAAAAGCGTGAGATCAACGATCTCACGCTTTTTTTCAGGCGGTCAATTCATCCAAGGTGCCGAAGCGGGAGCCCTGCGCCTTGAGCTCGCGTATGACCTCGCCAAGAATTTCTGCATTGGTCTGCGAGGTTGGATGCAGGAGCATAACCTCTCCATTGTGGACATTGTCGAGAATGATCCTTTTTGCGCGCTCGGGAGACATTTGTTTTCCGTTGTCCCAATCGGGATACGCAAAGCTCCAAAATACGGTTTTATAGCCGTTTTTTTGCGCACACACGAGGTTTTCGCGGCTGAATCTTCCCTCGGGCGGGCGATAATATGCCGCCAATTCCCCGCCCACGTGCTCGCTATAAAGCGCCTCCAGAGTGTGTAATTCCTCCAAAAAAGAATCGTCGGAGCAGGTTGACATATCCTTGTGATGCGTTGTGTGGTTACATACCGTATGCCCCTCGTCTGCCATCCGCTTGACGAGCGCGGTATCATGCGTGATCAGGTTTCCGAGGATAAAAAAGGCCGCCTTAACCCCCTCTTCCTTTAACACGTCAAGCGTTTTTTCCACGTTTCCGTTCTCGTACCCCGCGTCAAAGGTAAGGTAAATCACCTTTTCGTCGCTTCTGCGATCTATATAATAGCCCCCCAGCTCCTCTACGAAGGCAACGTCGCTGCCAATGGACGGTCGGGCGTGATCCTTGACGTGTGCGCAATACCATCCGTATGAGCGTGCGGCGGCTTGCAGCGTGGGGGCTGCAAAGACCGCCAAAAAACAGATCAATATCGAAAATAGTACCGTTTTTTTCATGCTTACAACTCCTTTCTCAAGCATAGCTTTGATAAAAGTGTTGGCTTTTTTGCATGCAAAAAAACGGTACAATTTTCTCCAAAGGACGATTTATCGGTCGGCGCAATCGCGCTCCAATGCGCGCAAGAACGCGTTGCCCGCAAAAACTCTGTATTCTCCCACAGCCAAGCCGTTATCCAAAACGTATAATTGACCGTTTTTGTCAACTCCGTATACTCGTTTGGCAATAGGATTGAGCAGAAGGATCTTGTGTCCGTCGGCTTCAAAGGTATAGTTGGTGTCCGAGGAAATACGGAACAGTTCAAGGTCACGGTTGTTGGGATTTTCCTCGGTGCGCCGCGTGGAATACACGCGTAGCATCCCAATTTTGGGAAGCCCTACGGCAAACACGCGTGAAAAGGTTCCGTCGGGCGAGACGTGAATGTTATTGGAACGCTTAACGGATGCCAATAGGCGGCAATAAAAGGTCTTTCCGTGCGCCCTGACGCCAAAGGTATAACCCGAAAAATCAAAGAACACGGATGCAATCGGATGCTTGAAGTAAAACAGCTCGAATCCGTTTTCACGGCAGGTCTTTTTTAAGCGTCTGATAAAACGCATGCGCGCAAAAACGGCACGCAACCAAAGCCACACCGTAATTGCGGCAATCGCGCCCAGCACCCACGGAAGGAGCAGAAGCGTAATGGCGGCGCCAAACAGCATGAAAACGATTTGCAAGAGGAACGGCAGAAATCGCGCGCCGAGGGCGTAAATCGCGATATGTACGCCAAGGCGCAGGGACATGCGGATCAGGTTGTAGCGTCTGCGTTTCTTTTGCTCCATGGATTTCCAAAGACGCCCCTTCATCAGGCGTGACGGCATCTCAA
>JAZRFD010000005.1:0-6307 GCA_045661185.1 Eubacteriales bacterium
CGAGAACATCCTCACCCCCGAGGACAAGATCATCTCCGCTGCATCCTGCACCACCAACTGCCTCGCTCCCATGGCAAAGGCACTCAACGACTATGCGCCCATCCAGTCCGGTATCATGACCACCGTTCATGCATACACCGGTGACCAGATGATTCTGGACGGCCCCCACAGAAAGGGTGACCTCCGCCGTGCACGTGCAGGCGCACAGAACATCGTTCCTAACTCCACCGGTGCTGCAAAGGCAATCGGTCTGGTTATTCCCGAGCTCGACGGCAAGCTGATCGGTTCCGCTCAGCGCGTTCCTACCTGCACCGGTTCTACCACCATTCTGGTAGCTGTTGTTAAGGGTAAGGACGTTACCAAGGAGGGCATCAATGAGGCTATGAAGGCTGCTTCTTCCGCATCCTTCGGCTACAACACCGACCAGATCGTTTCCTCTGACGTAATCGGTATCACCTATGGCTCTCTGTTCGATGCAACCCAGACCATGGTTGCAAAGATCGACGACGACACCTATCAGGTACAGGTTGTTTCTTGGTACGACAACGAGAACTCCTACACCAGCCAGATGGTTCGCACCATTAAGTACTTTGCAGAGCTTCAGTAATCTGAACTCTTAAATCAAAAAGGGAAGCCCTTTTCGAAGGGCTTCTTTTTTGTATAGCTAAAACCCCGCCATAAAAGGATCAGAGCCCAACAAGCAGACGACCGATGGTCGCCCCTACAGTTTTAAATCCGCACTTTCAATAATCAAATTCAATTTTACAAGATACCACAGTTTTATAAAACTGTGGTTGAAAGTAGGGTAACAGTAGCCTCAGCACAAGGGAGGCTTTTTTCTATCTTCCGGAAGGTAATTTGATAAAATTCACGAAATGCATTTACAATCCGCAAAAAATGTGATATAATAAATGCGCTACACAAAACCGAATAAACTTTTAGGGGCAATGGTCTTTCTGCTTATACAGAGGATATTATACCCTCTTTTAGGCATACTACTTTTGAATTTGGCAAAAGCGCAAATTCCAACAGGTAGTATGTCGGATACCATTATCCCGTTTATCTGGTTTTGTGTAGCAGCAATCGGAGTTTGCGTTTTTCGGTGCGTGGCTTCGGTTGCGCACCTTTTTTACATGCAGATAGGAGAACGTATGAGCAAAAATCTTCCCAAAAAGGTTATCGATATTACCGGCACAGAGCTTGCGCCCGGCAAGCCTACCGTTTGTCTTGGCAACGGAGAGCAAGGCTTTGAGTGCTGTTGCGACGAATGTGACTATTTTTTGTTTTGCTTTCCCGAGTTTGATCCAAACAATGTTTCTGTGGGAGATCAATGCAAAGAAAAATGACAGAGAACGAAAAGCGATCTCTGTCATTTTTTCGGTAGATCACAAATTCCTTTTCAATCACAAAACAGTCCTTAAGAATACACCCCTTCGAAGCCGTCTTTTTGCCGAATGTGAATCAGTTGTTAACAATTGAAAACGGGTGTAGACAACCACCGACTTTTGTGATATAATAAGATGGTATACAAATCGTTATTTATATTCTTATGTGTTTCGAAAAGAGGAGGATGGGATGAAGCCTTTCTTTGACCTGCACAGCCACATGCTTTGCGGTGTAGATGACGGTGCAAAGAATCAAGAGGACATGTTTTCCATGCTGGAAATGGCGTATGCGGACGGGATCCGCGCGATCTGCCTGACGCCGCACTATTCGCCCTACCTGTTTGGAGATACGTTTAAGACGTCCGAGCGGGCGTTTGCAGTTTTGCAGGATTACGTTCAGCAAAAGCACCCGGATATGTATTTGTATATAGGGCACGAGCTGGGGTACTACAACGGCTGTAGCGCGGCGCTCTCCGACGGTGTATGTCGCACGGTTGCGGGAAGCCGCTACGTGCTGGTGGATTTCCCCGAAAAGGTAGAGCTTTACGAAATTTCACGTGCGATGGATCAATTGCGTAGCATGGGGTATTCTCCGATCCTTGCGCACGCCGAGCGATACAGATGCCTTTTTTCCAAGCTCTCATGGATCCGCAATTTCGTAGCGGACGGCGGTGTGGTGCAGATCAACGCATCCTCGGCAAACGGGGAATGGGGACCGCGCGCCAAGGCGCAATGGAAAAAGCTTGTCAAGCGTGGGCTTGTGCACATCGTTTCAAGCGATGCGCACAATCTGACTACGCGCCCACCCAAAATAAGCGTATGTATGAACGCTCTTGAAAAATACTGTGACGCGCAAACGGTGCGCGATCTGGTCTGGAACAACGCGTGCCGCGTGGTGCAGGATCAGCCTTTGTTATGAAAACACTCTGAATTGCTCAAATGGAGGAACACGGAACATGGAAGAAAAAACGAGAGGAATTGAGATCCGATTTGGGGATCTGTGGCATATATTCAAGCGCTGCTGGTGGCTGATGCTGGCGGTGCTGCTTGTGGTATTCCTCAGCGTGTTTATTTTTGAAAAGGTCACGTACGAGGAGGAATACACCGCAACGGGTACCGTTTGGGCACTCGGTAGCAACGCGTCGAGCTCGTCCGCAACCTCGACCTCGGACGTTAATATCGCAACTGCGCTGATCAACGACTATAAGGTCCTGCTTCTGACCGATGAAATTTTGCAGAAGGTCATCGACGCCGAGGGACTGTTGCTCAAGCCCGAGCAGCTGCGATCCATGATCAGCGTCAAGAACGAGGACGACACGCGTGTCATGGAAATTTCCGTTACCGCCAGCACCCCCTCGGGCGCCAAGGCAATCGTGGACAGGCTGGTTGATGTGTTCGTAGAGGAGATCAACAAAAAGAACGACAACGAGGACGGCAAGGAGCTGGTCAAGGAGTGGGGTGAGGAAGCCCCGATGCCTGAGCGCCCCTCCAACTCGGTCTCGGTTCTTAAGATCGGCCTGATTGCGTTCGTTTGCGCGATCGTTGTTTATGCCGTTTATTTTGTCTTGTATCTGATGGATGATAAGATCAGCACCGCAGAGGACGTTGAGCGCTATTTGGGTGTCAGCGTGCTGGGCTTGATCCCCAACCGTCAGGATGTGATGCGCCGCCGCCGTTCCAAGGGCGGATACTACGCTTATGACGGAGCGCACCAGAGCGGTGGCTCGCAAGCTTCCAACCGTGGAGGAAACGTATGAGAACGATTGAACTTACTTTGGATGAGCGATCCAGCTCCAATTATTATATCCGAGAAGCCTTCAACACCCTGCGCGCGAACATTCTGTTCTCGGGAAAGGGCGTCAAGGTCATCGTTGTGACCAGCTGCTATGCGCATGAGGGAAAGACCTCGGTCTCCTTCGACCTTTGCCATAACCTGGCGGAGTCTGGTAAAAAGGTGCTTTTGGTGGACGCGGATCTTCGTAAATCGGTCATGCTCAGCCGCTATACCAAGGAGCGCGGCGTGTATGGACTGAGCCAGATCCTATCGGGTCAGGTCGAGGGCGCAAATGCCGTTTACGCGACCAGTGTGGAAAACCTTGATATTGTGTTTGCGGGTCCCTATCCCCCCAACCCCACAGAGCTTGTGGGAAGCCCCGCCTTTAAGGAGTTTTTGGACAGCGTCAGAGACGCGTACGATTATATCATCGTTGACGCGGCCCCGCTCGGTCTTGTCATCGACGCGGCGGTGATGTCGGGTGTTTGTGACGGCGCGGTGATGGTGATCAATATCGGCCACGTCAAATATCGCGTGGCGCAGGGTGTCAAGGCGCAGCTTGAAAAGAGCGGATGTAAGGTGCTGGGTGTTGTTTTGAACCAGGTGGATCGCAAGCGCTCGCTCAAGGCGGAAAATTCTTACTACTCGTCCTATTATTCAGCTGATATGGCGGTCAAAACAAGCGCCAAGCCCGTGGAGCATCCCACGCAGTCGGCACCGAAGCCTGCGACAAGACCCGCAGCACCGCAATCGGCGTCTCCCGCGGCAAAGCCGCAAGCCACGCCCGTAGCGCGTCCTACCGCGCAGCAGCCCGCGGTAAGACCCGTGCAGCCAACCGTTAAGCCGGCGCAGCCCGCGGCAAAGCCCGTGGCGCGTCCTACGCAGCCCGCGACTCCGACTCGCCCCTACGGGACAGTGCCGCCTGCTACAAAAAAGGAAGATTAAAATACGCAATTAAGAGGGAGGACCTTTTCAAAAGGTCCTCCCCTTAAATTTATAAGCTGAACAACGCTTCCTCGGCGGTGTCACGCGTCATGTATTTTCTGGCCTCCGAAAAGCGAGAAGCATCGGGCGTCATCTGCTCGCGGCAGTATAGCCCGCTGATGCCCTCAAGGTCTACCATGATGTAAATATTCATGCGCTGAACCTCCGATCTTTTTTCTCATTATACTACTTTTGAGGGGGGGCTTTCAATGCGCCGCGGCAAAATATTTTGCCAAAACCCTTGACAGACGGGAGAAAATGTGGTACAATAGTTGCAATCACGAAAGAAGGAGGAAGCATTTTTACCATGGACGGCGACAGTAGCGACGATCGAGCGAACTGTATCCTTTTAAATGCATATTCTGGTATATCGGACGCACATCTACACCGCAACGGACGGGGTGGGTGCGCCTTTTTGCGTTCATTTTACCGTAGACCCTGATCGAACTTGCAGGAAAAACGTCGAAAAACGAACTACAGAATATGATTTGATTTAGAAGGAGATTTTATAAAAAAATGACAACACTCATTATCGTCATGATAGCCTTGGTCATCATGTCGGCATATTTTTCGGCTACCGAAACGGCATTTTCGACCATCAATAAAACGAAATTAAAAACATACGTGGAAAAGGGAAACAAGCGCGCAAAGCTTGTGCTCAAGCTCGCGGATAACTACGACCGCCTCATTTCCACCATTCTCATCGGTAATAATATCGTCAATATCGCGCTTTCCGCAATCGCAACGGTGGTGTGCTTGGAGCTGATCACCGATCCTGCCGTAGCCCCTACGGTTTCCACCGTCGTGACCACGGTCGTGGTTCTGATCTTTGGCGAAATCACGCCCAAAAGCCTTGCAAAGGACTTTCCCGAGAAGTTTGCAATGTTTTCGGCACCCATCATTCGCCTTTTCAGCTACATCCTGTTTCCCCTGTCGGCAATCTTCTCGTTTCTGCGCAAGCTGACCGATAACATCATCAAGCGTCCCGAGGAAGAAAAAACCTCCTCCGAGGAGCTTTTGATGTTCGTGGACGAGGTTGAGCAGGAAGGAAGCATTGATAAAAACGAAGGCGACCTGCTCCGTAACGTGATCGAGTTTACCGAGCGTCGCGCGGACGACGTCCTGACCCACCGCATGGATCTGGAGGCGGTTTCGGTGGATGCTACGATGGAGGAGATCGCGGACACCTTTACCAACTCGCAGTTCTCGCGCCTCTTGGTGTATCGCGATAGCATCGACACCATCGTCGGTGTCATTCACCAAAAGGATTTCTTCGGCAAAAACGGTATTACCACGCGCAGCCTTGACGACCTGCTCACGCCCGTCGTTTACGTGCAGCCGGGTGAACCCATCAACGATCTGCTCATGACGCTCCAGAAGAACCAGACGCACGTAGCCGTGGTGCTTGACGAGTACGGCGGCACGCTGGGTATCGTTACGATGGAGGATATTCTGGAGGAGCTGGTCGGTGAGATCTGGGACGAGCACGACGAGGTCGAGGAGGACTTTGTTGAGGAGATCGGTGAGAACACCTACTTGGTGGATTGCTCGGTCAACCTTGACGACTTTGCGGAACGCTTGAACCTGAAGATTGAGTCCGAAAGCGGCACGCTTGGCGGATTCGTCATGGAAAAATTCGGAGTCCTGCCCGAGGTGGGCGAGGTATACGAGGACGAGGAGTACACGATTACCGTGCGCGAAAAGGACATTCAGCGCCTGACGCGCGTGGAGATGGTGATCCGCCGTCCCACACCCGAGGAAGAGGACGAGGAAGCCCCCGCTCCCGCAACAGAGGAATAAATACAACCCCAAAAAACGGGCGGTGTGCCAACGGCACACCGCCCGTTTCGCTTAATGCCTTTAGGCAGCCCCGCGCGAAGCGCGAAACAGACAACCACCCGCTATGCGGGTGGGCAACGATGGTTATACCAAAAAATCTCCTAATGTGTTACAATAAGATGCTCAAGTCTATTGTAACACGAAAGGAGAAAGAATGGCAAACCGAACAAATAGTTTATCCCACACTAAATGGGTTTGTAAGTACCACATAGTGTTCGTACCGATATACCACCAAAAACGAGCGTGTCAAGTTTTATGGGATATTTAAAAGGAAAAAGTGCATTAATGATGTTCGACAAGCATGCAAATCTAAAATATAAATTCG
>JAZRFD010000006.1:0-4986 GCA_045661185.1 Eubacteriales bacterium
CTGCTCGGCTTCCTCTAAATAGTGGGTGGTCAGGATCACGGTGGTCTTTCCTCTCAGCGCGCGGATCTGCTCCCAGAGCTCGTGGCGCGCCAGCACGTCAAGTCCCAGCGTCGGCTCATCCAGAAACAGGATCTGCGGCTCGCTGATGAGCGCCATCGCAATACTAAGTCTGCGCTGCCAGCCACCAGAAAGCGTGCCCGCACGCTGCGCGGCGACCTTGTCAAGTCCCAGCTGCGCGATCATTTTCTCTACCCGTTCGGCGGCTTTTTCCTTGCTTGCGCCGTGGATCTCTGCCATAAATTGCAGGTTTTCGCGTACCGAAAGCTTTTTGGCAACGGCGGTCTCCTGCGGGGAAACGCCGATCACGCGCTTGACGTCCTGGGCTTCGTCAAGGATACTGTGCCCGCACAGCCACGCTTCGCCCGCGCTGGGCTCGCTCAGGCAGGAAAGCAGCTTGATGGCGGTGGTCTTGCCCGCGCCGTTCACGCCGAGCAGCGCCAGCATCTCGCCCTGCTCGACGGTCAGTGTAAGAGCGTCGAGCACGGTGATTTTTCCATACCGTTTGGTAAGATCTTTTGTTTTAATGGCCTCCATTTTTGCCCTCCATATTGCCGAACACGCCGTTGAGGAAGCTGGTATCGTTCACAATGGCGATGCCTCGCTCGCGGTCGGCGAGCAGCAACAGCGTGTCCCCCGCCTTGATGTCAAACATGTCGCGCATATTCTTGGGAATCACGATTTGCCCCTTTTCACCGATTTTTACGGTGCAGACGTCCCGTCCGTCCGGAAATTTCATTTTCATTCCTCCTCGGTAGGAAAAGTTATACTTGTAATACGTGTAGTATATCATATCCCGCCTGACTTGTCAACAGAAAAACAAAAAAACGGTGCCGGTAGCACCGTTTTTTCACTTATACGTCTTTTTTGCGGGTTAGACAATTCACCAGCCGTAATACGACTTCTCTTTCTTCATCGGAAAGGGAGGTGATGTCTACAGTAACTTTATCAGAAAGGGAAAGAAGATAATCAGCGGAAACGTGAAAAATTTGTGTCATTTCGATGATGTTGGCGACAGAGGGCGTGGAAAGGGACATCTCCCAAGAATTCACTGCACTTCGCGAAATGCCAAGACGCTTGGCAAGCTCCACTTGCTTCATCCCCGCCTTGTCGCGCAAATATTTGATCCTGTCAGCAATGTTATAAAGCATACGCGCACCCCCTTTTCTTTATTTTATACTATCACTGTTGATATTTAATTATCAAAAACGATAAGCAACACTTGACAAAGAAGAAAAACTGTGTATAATAAAAGCAAAGGGAAACCTTTTGTATTTTTTCTTTTTTGGAGGTGTAGAATGAAAAAATTGCTTTGCGTTTTGATGCTGTTGCTTGCGTTCGTATACGTGCTTGTGGCATGTAATGAAACACAAACGCCTAACACAGACAAGGAAAATAGCGCGCAAAGTGCTGACACTCAAACACCGCACACGCACGCTTTTGGCGAGTGGGCGTTAAGCAAGGCCGCCACGTGCGCGGTAAAAGGCGAGGAAAAGCGGACCTGTACATGCGGTGAGAGCGAAACGCGTGAGATCGCAGCAACAGGCACGCATACATATGGTGCGGACGATAAGTGCACGGGCTGTCAGCTTATGTTAGCTTTTACCGAGGGCTTGGAATATGAGCCAAACGAAGACGGGAATTCCTACACCGTTGTCAGTAGGGGTACTGTCACAACGGCCGAGCTGGTTATTCCCGCACAATATCAAGCCAAGCCTGTGACGGCGATAGGGGCGCAAGCATTTCAAAACTATACAACGCTTTCATCGGTTAGGATCCCTCGGAGCATTACAAGTATTGAAGCATTTGCATTTAGCGGTTGCACCTCGCTTTCCTCTGTTGCGATCCCTGATTCCGTGACCAGCATTGGTAAAGCGGCGTTCTTGGGATGTACGGCGCTTTCCTCTGTTACGCTCCCCAATTCCGTGATTGAGATTGAAAGCGGTGCATTTAAATTGTGCGAAGCGCTTCAATACACTGAGCTGAATAACGGAAAATATTTGGGCAACGGTGAGAACCCGTATTTGTATCTGGCAGAGGTAACCGATCGGCACGTGCAGAACTTTGAAATTCCTGCGAGCACAAAAATTATTGCGGACAAGGCGTTTGCCGGTTGCAGGGCCCTCGGTGCCATCACGATTCCCGGCAGTGTGAAAAGCATCGGAGATGATGCGTTCTATAATTGTACGGCACTTGCTTCCCTTACGCTGCTGGAGGGCGTTGCCGAGATCGGTTCAAACGCGTTTTATAATTGCGCTTCCTTGACCTCCGTTGCTTTTCCTGTATCGGTTACGGTAATCGGGGAATACGCCTTTTCGTGTGAGCCTTCCGAATTGTTGGCAATGGGCTTTTCGCCTGCGATGGCTGTTTCGACCGTTACCTTTGCAGAACACGCTCAATTAAAGGAGATTGGTGAGATGGCTTTCGCTTTTTGTCGTTCTCTCTGCTCTGTTGCGATACCCGACTCCGTGACAAGTATCGGTGATAGTGCATTTAGACAATGCAGCGCGTTGACGTCGGTGGCCATCAACGCGGATGCGCAATTAAAGAGCATTGGAAGAGGTGCTTTTTCTGGCTGTGATGCTCTCACCTCGATCACGCTTCCCAACGCTCTGACAGAATTCATGGGAAGCATTAGTTCCCCGGTGCTGAATTATACGGTGTATGATAACGGCAAATATCTTGGAAATAGCGAAAATCCCTACTTGTATTTGGCAGGGGTAGTAGATCCACAGGTTGCCAATTTCACCATTCAAAGCACCACAAGATTTATCGGAGGATCTGCCTTTGAAGGATGTGGATACCTTCTGGAAATAGCGATTCCAAATTCTGTTATAAGTATCGGTGGATATGCTTTTGCATACTGTGATGCTCTTCAGACAATATCGATCCCCGATTCTGTAGTAAGTATCGGTAATTTCGCATTTTATTATTGTACTGCGCTTTCCCGTGTTACCTTTGCAGAACACGCTCAATTAAAGGAGATTGGTGAGATGGCTTTCGAGGGGTGTGAGTCGCTGACAGAGGTGTATATTACCGATCTTGCGGCGTGGTGCAATATTAATTTTGAATCCTTTACATCTTCGCCGCTGTATTACGGCGGGAACCTGTATCTTAACAATGTGCTTCTGGTGGATTTGGAGATCCCGAATACCGTGACAACGTTCGACGGTCGTGCGTTCAATGGCTGCACAAGCATTAAAAGTGTAAAAATTCCCGCATCGGTTATTGAAATTTGGGACTATATGTTTTTCGTAAATTTGGAAAGCATTGTCGTAGAAGAGGGGAATCCTTTTTGGCACAGTGTTGATAACTGCTTGATTCTTACCGCGGAAAAGCTCTTGACAAAAGGATGCAAAAATAGCATCATTCCCGCGGATGGCAGTGTAATTGTTATTTCTTCTGGTGCATTTGAGGGCTGTGCGGGTTTAACGTCGATTTACATTCCGGCTGCGATCACAAAGATTGATATAGGTGCATTTAAAAATTGCACGTCGCTTGTTTCGGTATCGTTTGCAGAAAACAGCCAGTTAAAAACTATAGAACATTCAGCGTTTGAAAACTGCACTGCCTTGGCGTCTATTCGCATTCCTGCTTCGGTAACGGATATTATGACAGATGCTTTTTGGGAATGTACCTCTCTTGCATCTGTAATTTTTGAGGATAACAGCCAATTGACGGAAATTGAATCGGGTGCTTTTTCGGGTTGTGTTGCATTGCAGTCGATTTCTCTTCCGAATTCCGTTATAACACTTGGCTCAAGAGCATTTGAGGGTTGCACCTTGCTGTCCTCGGTTTCCTTGCCCAATTCTTTAGAGATTATTAACCCCGACTCTTTCAAGGACTGCACGACTCTTTCGACAATCACCATTCCTGCATCCGTGTGGTGCATCTCCTACGGCGTGTTTGAGGGGTGCACATCGCTCTCGTTGGTAACGTTTGAAGTTACAAACGAGTGGTATGTTTTCCAAGATGAGGAGAGTGCTGTTGCCTCTTCTGCGCTTGCTGATCCTGCAACGGCGGCTACATATTTAACCGTTATATACGTTGAGGCGGATTGGTATCGCACGGTGGAGTAACGTCCTTGGTTTTCTACACAAAAAGCAGCCGCACCGAAAATTTCGGTGCGGCTGCTTTTGTGTGCGCAAATTGCAATCATTTATTTGCCTGCATGGCGCGGCGGATACGCATCGTTTCCTTCATACGAAGCTCGGTATTCAGGATCTTCTTGCGCAGGCGGATCGACTTGGGTGTGACCTCGATCAGCTCGTCGTCGGTGATGAACTCGATCGCCTCCTCCAGCGTGAAGATCACGGGGGGCGTGAGCAGGAGCTTCTCGTCCGCGCCCTTGGAGCGGATAGCGGTCAGCTTCTTCTCGTCGCAGGGGTTCAGGGCGATGTCGTCGTTCTTGGGGTTCTGACCCACGATCATACCCTCGTAGACCTCGGTCTGGGGGCCGACGAACATATCGCCGCGCTCCTGGCAGTGGAACAGGCCGTAACGGGTGGTCACGCCCGCCTTGGATGCGACAAGCGCGCCCGTAAAGCGCATCGGGATCTCACCGCGGTAGGGCTGGTAGCTGTCGAAAATGGTGTTCAGCACGCCCTCGCCGTGGGTGGCGGTCATAAACTCGGAGCGGTAGCCGATGAGGCATCTCGAGGGGATCAGGTACTCGATGCGGGAGCGATCGCCCACGGGGGTCATCTCCAAGAGGTCGCCCTTGCGCTGACCGAGCTTCTCGACCACGGGGCCGACGTATTCCTGCGGCACGTCCAAAAGCACGCGCTCGAACGGCTCGTACTTCTCGCCGTCCACGTCCTTAAAGAGCACGCGGGGATTGGAGCAGCAAAGCTCATAGCCCTCGCGGCGCATATTCTCGATCAGAATGGAAAGGTGCATTTCGCCGCGGCCCGCGACCTGGAACTCGTC
>JAZRFD010000007.1:0-38025 GCA_045661185.1 Eubacteriales bacterium
TACCACAAACGGTGATATTGATCTGACAAGTACATCCATTTTAGAGTTGATAGCCGATTTGAATTCCATTCGTGCTGATCTTCACAACCACACGCTTGATTCGCTGATTGCGCATTACGGCATTGCTTTGCCCGAAGAAACGCTTAAAAAACTCCCAACCGATTTGTTTGCGGTGCCGCTGGATCAGTTGACATCGGGAAATGCGGGGAACGTGATTTCAGAAAACTTAAAATTTGGCTACATTCTCTCACTTCTCCCCCCAAAAATGCTTAGCCCCCTTCTTGCACAAACCCTCTCGGATCGCCCCTTGGCGCTCCTTACAAGCGGTGCTTACGGAGAGCTTTTTTCGGGGGTAAAGATTGGATATCTCACGGGCGTTTCGTTTGATGAAAATGGCAACGTTCAGTACGTAGATGCGGCAAAGCCCACAATGCAGGAGGTTTTGGCAACGCTTGATCTTGGAAAGGTGCTCGAGGCGGCTACCAAAAATGGTGATCTGCTTGGCGTTTTTGCCACCGACATCGGTACGCAGGAACTCCGCCACCTGCTTGGCGGTATTGTCAGCGGTGCCTTGCTTGATAAAATGTGCGAGGGGCGTTATATTAAGGATGTTCTTTTGGCCGACGGTGAAACGGGGCGCTACCGCTTTGATATGAATGCGCTTATGGGTGTCCTTCATCTTGGTGACGTGCTGGGCTACACCTATGTAAACGATACGTGGTACCAATCATATACCGATAACAGCGATGACACAGATGACGTTGTGGCTACCAAAATGAATGCCGTGCTGGCTGATGTTTCGCTATCCGACGTGCTTGGCGGCAAGCTTTCGCTGAATGAAAGCTTTGAGGACGTGTATTTTGGCGATCTGCAAAACGGCTATGTGCGCGGTGATGCCATCACCGAGGAAAATCCTGAGGGCGGTGATCCCATCGTGGTTGGTTACCGGTGGCTAAAGGACGGTGCAGAAATCGGCAAAATGCAGCAGGAGCTTGCCAATATTGCCATAACCGATCTCCTCAACAGTAAAATAGATATCAACCAAAAACTTGATACCATTACCCTTGGTGATGTGCTTGGCTATACCTATAAGGATACCGATGAGGATGGCACGCCCGATACGTGGTACAACGGTGAGGAGCCTGCTACAGGTGTGAAGGGAAGCTTGGCGGGGCTAACGCTTGGCGATCTTTCAAGCGGCGATACGCTTACCGAAAATTTGCGAGGGCTTACCCTGGCAGATGCCATGGGGTATCAAAAGGTAGGCGACGTGTGGTATTCCGTTTACAGTGATGACGGTGACAGTAGCAACGATATAAAGCTTGCGGGCATTTTAAAGGTCTTGGCTGAGAAACCCTTAAACGAGATCGATTCGGCAACCATTGAGGGGATCACGCTTGGTGATGCCATCGGTTATAGCTATACTGATACCAATAGTGACGGCACGCCCGACACCTGGTATAACGGGGGTGAGCCGGCAAGCGGTATCATGGCAAAAATGGCTGACCTTACCGTGGCACAGCTGAAAAATTCCTCGGCGGTTGCTGATAAGCTTGGCGAGGTACAGCTTTTTGAGGTGCTGAATTATAAGAAGGTTGAAGGTCAGTGGCAAAACAATAATGGAGAACCCGCCTCCGGCATGATGTCGTACTTGATGGAAACTACCGTTGGCGATATTGAGGGTAAGATCGATCAAATGCCGCTTGGCTACGCTTTTGGCTTCTACTACAATACCAACACCGAAAAATGGTATACGGATAAAGAAATGACAACGGAGCCTGTTGGCATTACCGCTTCTCTTGCAAGCATTCACCTCGGAAACGCACAAGCAGAGCTTGATAGCATGCAGATCGGAGACATACTCGGTTATACCTATAAGGATACCGATGATGACGGTGTAGCAGATACGTGGTATCACAAGGATCAGCCTGTAACAGGGCTTAATCTCGTATTGGCTGACTTGGCCATTTTCGATCTTAACAACGAAGATAAGGTAACCGCCGCCATGCAAGAAGCCAAGCTTGGTGATAGCCTTGGCTTTAAGCGTGTTGAGGGCAAGTGGTATAAGAGCAAGACCGACGGGGAGGGAAATATCGTTGCGGATATGGATGCACCCGTTACAGGACTGATCGGGGCGCTTGCCGATACTAAGATCGGTAACCTTGAAAGCGATATACAGACAGTGAAGATCGGTACCATGATGGAGCTTACCGAAAAAGACGGGGTTTGGTATGACGGAAACGGTGATGCTGTTACGGGCGCGGTTGCAGTGCTTGCAAAATCCGACCTTGATTCGATCACTGATAATATCAACAACATGACGGTTGCCGACCTTTGGCCCAATACCGAAAGAACAGGTATTCTTAAGGCAATCGATCCTCAAACCAAGATCAACGACCTTGATGATGCTGTAGAAGGCTGTACGGTACAGGCACTCATCACGGCAGATGTCATTGAGATCAAGCCCGCTAAAGAGATGGTGTTGAACGCTACAATGCCCGGGTGGAAAGATCTTACGGCAGTTGAGTTTATCAATGCTCTTCTTAATATGGGATAAACCCAAAAATAACACCGCCGCCTTCGGGCGGCGGTGCTTGACAAAAACCTTATCAATGCATATAATATATATTGCTGAATATGGGTCCGTAAAGGTTTCGACGGGGATCTTGCAGCAGGATAAGCGTGGCGTGCCGAGCAATCACGAAAAAGGCTCAACCTTAAAATTAAACGCTGACGAAACTGTCGCACTGGCTGCCTAATTGGCAGTGCCGCGGCTAAAGGCCGCCCGTCCCACCGAGGAGGACCACGACCACGGCTGGGGCGTCATGTAGTGGTGAACATGCATCGAGATTTCGCACTTGTATCGGTCATGCAAAAAAGGGCTACCCAATAAGGGAGAGTGTCTGTGCTCGCCTTTTGCGGGGAATTTCAAATCATAGACTGTCCACGAAGAAAGTTCTGTGAATAGGTTTTCGGACAGGAGTTCGATTCTCCTCGGGTCCACCAAATACGGAAAAAACTCGCAAAGTCAGTGTTTATGCGGCTTTGCGGGTTTTCTTTGGTTTTTTCAGCGTTTGCGCGGCCTCGAATGGTGTTCAGTATTTAGAACGAGCGTTCGGTATGAGGAATGAAAAGTTCCGTATTTGGAAATATTTGCAACCAATTTGCAACCAAAAGCGGGCTTGCAACCAAGTTGCAACCATATAAAAAGGAATTGCGCTCTGATCTGTGCGCGATATATATAACGGAAGGTCTTGCCACCAGGCGGGAGCAAAATGCAATTTATTATAACAAAGAAGCCCCGACAAAAACGGGGCTTCTCGGGCGCTTACCTAAATACAACAAAATAGGCGATGGAGAGGACGATTAAATAGAATACTACATAAATCAGTATCCATTTGAAAAAGTCCTTTATAGGAACACGGTTCATAGTATCCTCCTCGTGGAAGCGGCGTTATCTTTTTCAATCTCGAGCTGCAGGCGATCCAAAACGAGCTTTTGAACATACTCCGGCGGTGTTCTGTTTCCTGCCTCCCACTGTTCTATGGTACGCAGTGGAACACCGACACGCTCGACCATTTTGGGACGTGACCAACCTGCGTCCGTCCTCATTGTGTGCAGTTTTTCGGCGTAGGAACGTTCCATATATTTTTTCTCCTTACCTCTTGCCTTTTTTGTTTTTTTGTGTTATAATAAGTGTACCGCGCGGAGCGGCGGTGGCAAGTACCGCCGTCCGTTTGGTTGTGCAACGGAGCCTTACTTATTCAGTAGGGCTCTTATTTTTTCTTTGGCTTCCTCAAGGGTTTGGCACCCATTGAGTAGGTCGAGGAGTTTCCGTGTTTGGTTTTCCTCTGCCAAGGCTTTAATGATTTCACCAGAGGTCATCTCATTATCCATATTTTTTTCCTTTCTGCACTTGCCGCGTACTCGTCAAGCTCTCCCTTGACTGTACTATAATTATACCACACATTGGGTGGTTTGTCAATAGGTTTTTGAAAAAAAGTTGAAAAATTTTTCAAAAAATAAAAAGCCCCGTTAGTCGGGGCTTTTTTGATGTTCTTCTTTGAATTGGCGGATATAGCCGCTGCGGGCTTCGAGATACCCTTGCTCACGAACGATGCAATTCCAGCCGAAGCGGTAGCCGAGGAACGCGGCAAAGCAGATGCTGAAGATCGTAAAGAACACGGACACGGCGATCGCAAGCGGATCCTGGATATCGTTGCGCGAGATCTGCACGAGCTTGGATGCTACCGTTATCATAAAGCAGGTCACGGGCTTCAAAATGACGCCGACCATCTCGTAATGGTCGCCCGTTTTGAGCCCCTTGCGCACGTTTTTGTCGTCGCTGCCGTCAAGGATGAGATCGGGATTGTACGGCTCTGTTTCGATCGGCTCGTTACATTCCAAAATCTGCTTATACGCGGCTTTGCTGAATTTGCCTGCCTTGCGCAGCTTTTTCAGCTCGCGCTTGGTCATAGCGCAATAGCCCCTCTGCTCGTCGGTACCTTCGTACTCCTCGCGCGTGACAAAAAGATTTTCCAGGCGCTCGATCTTTGCCCCTCTGATCTTTTGACGGTCTGCTTTTGTGTTATCCTCGCAGTGCTTTCGGAAGGCGCGCAGCAATCCGTTCTCGCGCAGGTGTTCACAAAGTTTTTTCCATTCGTCGTAGACCTCTTGAAAGACCTTCAGCCCCATGCGTCCGTTTTTGCCGGGCTGGATGAACATATAGAAGACCACGATCGTGACAGCCGACTCGGAAAAGGTACAGACGGCGTCCATAAAGGAGAAGCCGCGAGAGAAGGACACGGACACGAACACCAGCAGCACCTCAAGGGCGCACACCACAGCGAGCAGAATGCCGTCAATAGATTTGCTGGCGCGCGTGGCGAGGGAGAGCTTGATGTTCTCTGCCTTCTGCGCGGCTTTGGAAGCCACGCTTTCGCCCACGTCGATATCGTATTTTCCCATCACTCAACCTTCCTTTCCAAAGCATCTGACACGAGATAGAGGATTTGCGCTACGGCGCAACCGATCACGGACCAGAACATGATCACGCGGAAGGAGTGGATGAAGCGCTCAACGCCGTAGGCGATGACAAACAGAATGATGGACGAAACAAGTCCGCTCTTGGGGAGCTTGACGTGCTCTCTGAAAAAGCGCCAGCAGGACACCGCCAACAGGATGCAAACAATAGAGAATGCCGCCGAGGACATATTGAGCACGTTGGTGAACGAGTTCCCGCTGCTTGCAACGGATTGCTCGACGCGGGGGAACTCAAGCACCGCCGCAGCTGCGGGGGCGGCGAAAGAAATCACCGCGCCTGCAATGTCAATCAACCTGCATTTCGTTTTCAGCGTCATTGGCATTTACCACCTTTCCCACAAGGGTGTGGATCTCTTTGGTTTTCTGCATCCACGCCTCGCCGATCTCCGCTTTCTTCTTGACGCTTACAGAGGGCGAAGCAAGCACAAGATCGTTCAGCTGCGATGCCATCAGCTCGACGGCGCTCTCTACGGCAATGGCGATGTTGGCGGTGTCCGCGCGTGCTGCCTCTGCGTTTTTGGCTTGGTCGATGATCTCTTGGATCGGTGCCACGGCTTCCTGGATCTTCTCCAAGATAGCGCCTGCATCATTCATAAAGAGCTCCTGTGCCTTTGCCGCACTCTTCTGCACGGCAAACACGTTTTTCTCGCTTTTTTCGTCGCCGTAATATGTATCCATAGCGTTCTTGAGTGCCTGGGCCTGCTTTTTGGCGCGTGCGAGCCCGCCGATCTTCGGGATGATATTATAGAGGAGGTAGCCGGCCACCACGAAGGCGTCCCAGTGCTCCATGCAGTAGTCCTGCACGATCTCCGCAACGGTTTTACGGCTTGCATAATCCTCGTCAGGAGCGATGTTTTCGGCGGGGGCGGGCGCTTGCACCTCTTCGTTCTCTACGCCCTCTGTGAGGGGGATTTCGGCGAAGCAGGGAAGAGCAAGCATGAACACGATGAGCATAGCGAAAAGCGCGATCAGAATTTTTTTCATTTTGAAATTCTCCTTATCCAAAAAAGTCTTTTTGTGTGAGCTGGGTTTCGTGCCTTGCGACGGTAGCTTCAAGTTGGGAGATACGCGCAAGGTAGGGAAGAATGGAGCGCAGGTCTTTACCTACGGCATTGATGCGGGGTGTGCCGCCGGTGTTGCGGCAAAAGAGTGGCTCGCAGGGAACGCCATCGACAGATACGGATGCGATACCGTCCGAAAGATCGTTTATAACGAATTTCCCACCCACCGCGCTAAAGGTTTTGCCGTTGACGTCTACCGTCGAGATCTCCGCGTGAGGGATCACCTCGACCGTCGCGGGCAAGGGGTGGGAGTTGGTGTCGCCCCACACCCCCTGCTTGTCCAAAATAAAGAGCTTCATATTTTCTCCTTTCTTACGCATCGACCGGGACGGTCGTTTCCTCGTAGGAAAACGGCGCGTCCTTGACATCGATCGCTACCGGGTAAAGCTCATCTGTTCCCACCTTGCGGATTTTGAAGCCGGTAGGAACGAGCGACATTACCTTTAAGATTTTTCCGTTTTCGGCGACGAAGGTTTCTTCTTTCCACAACGGATTTCCGTTTTCGTCCACCTTTACATCAAGCACGCGGACAAGCTTGGTGCCGTCGCCGCGCGTTTTGTATCCGAATGTTTTTACCATACGTTACCTCCGTTAAATTGTTTTGTCGATACGAACAGAACAGGTGAAGCCCCCAATGGGAGTAAACCAGCTACCGCCGCCGCCGGCCTGATATACAAGCTCATACCCGTACTCGACCGATTTAAGCGAAAATTGATCATTGCTATCGAGTCCTTCATAAACTTTGGACACAATGTCAATTCCGTGGACTACCAAGGTAAATGTTTTGCCAATGAATTCTGTCCCGGAAAGCGAGGGAAGCCCCTCTCGTAAAGAAGTGTCGATGTACTCGTCCTCAAACAACCACTCGTAACCGGTATCGGGACCGCCGGGGACGTCAGGAGTATCCGGTTGCACACCGTTTGCCACTTTCTCAGGGTCAAGCCGCCCCCAAATCGTTCCATCGATTGTGTAATCTTCCAGCGCGCGGAATTGCGTGGAAAATTCGCTCCAGTTCGTGGCTCTGCGGTAATCCTTGGACGAATCATAATTGGACAGCAGCGCTTTTGGCACATAGAAATATCCATCCTTGTCACCGTTGGGGTTATGGAGGTTGTGTACTATGCCGAGAATGTGATTACAGTTGTTAAATGCACCTGTCGATCCAAGTTGGCATAATGTTTCAGAGCGCAAAATAACCGCTTTCAACGAACGGCAGTTTTGAAATGCAGTACCGCTAATGCCTCTTGTATTCGAAAGATCCACAGTAGCGAGATAAAAGCAAGACGCAAACGCATACGGCCCAATTTCCTCAATTTCGCTTATTACGGAGGTGACGCTTCTGTCGATAAGCTCGTCAGAATCGACCCCGCCCGCTATGGCCAAAATCTTTTGTGGCATATCGCTCACTTTGAGCTTGCTGCCGTCCCTGTTTTTTGTGCGGATAGCGTCTGCGATATCCTTCAGCGACGTTTCATCGATCAAATAATTTCCCATCAGAACTCCCCTCCCTCCGCTCTTGGAATATGCGAAAGCCGATCTTCAACATATTTCTTCAAGAAGTCTACTGTCACGGCATCCGTGCCGACATCTTTGCGTGTGCCGTCTGCACCAACCGTGAAAATGTTTTTACCAAGAGCAAGGATAAGCGCGGCATCAGCATCGGGAGTAGAGCCGAATCCGCGAAGCACTTGATAATCGCGCGAAGATGTGTGGTTTCCGCCACTTGCATCAACACCATCGTGGCTGACATTGTTGCCAAAACCCGACACGTCGATGTATTTGACTGTTTTCTCTTTGCCGACTTTGTGACCTTGACCGCTGACGTCGGCGTAGTTTACCTTGTAGCCCTTTTCGGCATCACCGATTCTGTGACCATTGCCACTAACACTGATACCATCACCGTGCACGTCCAAATCCCAACCCGAAACAGCATTACAATCGCCTTTAATGCTGGCGCGAGATGCCGAAGATCGGTTGCAGTTGCCCGACTTGATTGTGGTGTTTTTGCCGGTTACCGCGTTGTTGGTTCCGCTTTCAACTGTGTTCGGATTGTCTTTTTCGCTAACCACAAAATTGCGCTTTCCCTCGGTTCCGAAGAAAATTTCGAAATAACCAAGGTTAACAGTGTGTCGGGGATCCGTGGGGGCCTTGCACAGAATTTGTTGAGCGCCATTATACATAACAAGCGCATTGCCCCCCTCACCACACTCATCTTCACGAATTCCATAAGGCGGCACAAGTGGCGTTACCTTGATGTTGCCATTCATGTCCACGTAGATAAGACCACCCATAATCCTATGATCATCTTCCAACCTTTCGTTGAGATCGTACCACTTTTGGGGGAGATCTACGCCATCAATGCCACCGGGCTGGCCCGGTGCACCCGGCACACCCTGCGGGATTGAGAACTCGAATTTAACACGCTCGTTCCCGTCCTTGTCGCACTCCTTTGAAATGACAACGCTCGCCTGCTCACCGGGCTCCACCGTTTCGGCGCTTGCCACGGCGTTTTCAAATTGCTCGGCGAGTTTGGTCAAAACGGCATCTTGCGCCTTGAGATGCGCGCCGAAATCGGCGCCTTGCTCCTCAGTATCGGGGAAGGGGAGCGACGCAACACCGCCGACGCTGAAGGTGACGGTGTCAGACACGAATTCCTTTGCCAGGGCATCCGTAAAGACGAAGCATAGCCGCACGATACCCGGCATGCTCGTCATAATGCGGGGGATCTTCATACGGTACAGCATGCCCTTGTAGCCCTCGCCCATAAATTCGCCGCTGTTTTTGAACTCAAGAAACTGCGGGGGGCACTCTCTCCCATTCGGGAGTGTGAATTGCAGCGAGCAATTCTGTACGCCGGAAAACGGCGAGATCACGATAAGATCTGCGGATGTTTCTCCGACGTTGATGCTTTCCAGCATCGAGGTGACGGATCGGTCGGGATGAACGATAAAGATCATTTTTTATACTCCTTTATTTGTGCGAAAAATTAAAGTAGATTCTCTTATCCTGCGGGAACGGTTTGTTTGCGCCAAGCATAAATTTGCCCTTGAACAGGATCGCCCAAGCGCTGTGCGGCGGCAGATCGCTTTCCACACATATGTAACGGGAACGGTTGTAGCCGAGCGTTGTTTTAACGATGGATCCGCCCGTGCTTGTCGTTCCGGTGATGGGATGGAGGTAATTACTTCCGTCTGAACCGTCACCATACAAATGAAGCTCGGCATCCGTGTTCTCACAATACTGCAAATCTTCGTCGAGCAAGCCGTCTTCGGAAAAATCTCGAACGATGGGACTGTTTGAGGCAAAGTTATTGCCGATGATAATATCACTGTCGCTTTGAAATAAAATCTGGTAGCTCAAAACAATACGCTCTCTGCCATCTTTGAATAATTGGATGCCAGCGTGTTGCGAAGATCTATAAGAGGTCGAGATGAGTGATTCGCCGAATACGTGGAAGGGACAATCTTTCAAAAGAGGCAATGATCTCCCGATTTTCTTTCTATTGGCCGAATCAACGGTCATTCCGTTACGCAACTCGAACCGAATAAATTCAGCATCTCCATAAGCATCTCCGTACGGCACGTAATCTTTTAAGTTAAATCCACTCCCCGCAGGGGTTGCGATCCCTCCGGCAGAAAAATTGTCATGAAACGGAATCACGAATGTAACGGTGTTTGCAAATCCAAACGAAGCGACGGGGAGCAACACAGATTGTAGCTTGCGTGCTTTGGAAAATTCCGGGAGTTGATTTTTTTCGTATTCTCCTGCGTAGGTGGTAACCTCTGCCACCGAAACGCTGTAATTTGCGCTTTGGGGACCGAAGCCCCCGTGATTTACAA
Organism: Eubacteriales bacterium; assembly: GCA_045661185.1. Classification (GTDB taxonomy): domain Bacteria; phylum Bacillota; class Clostridia; order Oscillospirales; family CAG-272; genus UMGS1865. The sequence continues at coordinate 9,944 of JAZRFD010000007.1, forward strand.
TATGGTCAACAAGGAAACATTTTCCTAAATCCACCATAAGAGAATCATCTTCAACGGTGGAGGGGAAATAAGATATCGTGCATACATCCGTATAAAGCACACTTCTGTCCTTCACGTTGTTGACGTCTATTTCGTACTGTCGGATTTGATTTGGCACCTCTACGCGCTGGCCAAGTCGATTATAATGCTCTGCTATCGAAAGGGTGCACTTAACAAAGTACGGATAGATTTCAAAGGACACCTCGGAAATATAGCTGTGCGTATCGTACATGGTGCCGATTTTAGGGACCATATCAAGAGAGCGCATTAGGTAGGTTTTTTTCGGTGCATCGCTTGCCATTTGCTCAATCGTTCCACGCGCAAAATCAGACAAAAGATCTTTGTCCGTTTCGTTGGCAGACTGGTTTGCGATATAAGCGACACTCCCTCCCTTGCCATCCGTTCGGGAGCTGACGAGGTGCAAATTCATATACGGTTCGTACTCTACATAAAACAGGAGATCCTGATATGCGCCAAGGTCAATTGCTTCTGAACCCGCCGCAGCTTTATATACGTTCACGATGGCCGGTTTTGTCAGAGCCGGATATAAAGCCGTTTCCTCTTTGAAAAACAGGCCCTTTATATTTTTTTCGCCTCTTCTGTAATAGATGGCGTATGCCTTGGATGACGAGCTGGTATAGTCAGAAAGGGCAAGGTAATCGGCTTCTTCCCTCACATATGCGGTAATGTCCCAGGTTTTTTGTCCGTCGCACATCTTCAACGTGCGTATTCTTTTGATGGGTAGAACACTCTCGATTTCCCCTGTCGTGTCGTTAATACGCACCTCCGAATCTGAGCATCGTAGCGTTCGCATGGGGTAGTCTGAGCTCGTTCTCGCGTATTCAGAGGTGCCGCTCGGCTCCGCGACAGCACCCTCGCTGGCGTTCGAAATGGTAAGATTAGCTGCGTTGATGTGAAGACGACCTGCATATTTGTCGCCGCCGAAACTCGTTTGCTCTCCGATTAGCGTTCCCTTGATCTGGGCTCTTGTATTAGTTGTGAGCGGCGCAAACCAAACTTCCTTCTTGCCCCCGTTTTTCGATAGTTTCACTTTGGCGTGAAGGTGCTTTGCGATTTGATCGAGGTTTTCTTTTAACGTGGCGCCATTTGAAAAAGAGAATTCCGGCGATTCAATGCTTTTTGTATTGATGCAACCGATTGGAGTAACGGAATGGTAAAATTCACGGTCTGAGGGGTCTCGTAGCGGGGTGGCGGTTAAAAGCAGACGCTCTGTCACTTCCCATATGGACAGAGGGGCTTTCTCCACGGGTTTCTCGGTGATTTCTATTGTGTAAGTCACGGTGTCTGTGGTGTATGAATATTGCTCCTCGGATAGCGGAAACTTAAAGCGGGTGGTATATTCAAAAGACAGATATACACGCCCGAGGGTGTTGATCTTTTGAGTTGCCGCAATCTGTGTTTGTGTGCCGTCTTCGGTTTTATAATAAACCTTCGTAGAGATAAGTCCGTATGTTCCTTGCTTTTCGGCAAACGAATACGATGGCATCGTGAAGCTTTGCGTGTAGTATGACAGCAAGCACAGTTTCTCGAACTCCTCGCTATCAACAGTAGAGCCGCTTGCTGCGGGGAGATAATATAGGTCTTCGAAAGATACACTCGTTTTACTTTTATCTCCAACCAAATTGCCATCTACCTCCATCCATGTTTCTCGTGTACATGTGGGCGTAATCGGCACAGGCGTGTATGAGGTATACAACGGGCGTGTGAAGGTCTTGGCGCCGCAGATCACGCGCTCCAGGCGTTTGGTGATCTCCACAAGCGTGATGTTGTGGGTGGCTCTTCCGATGTAGCGCTCCCGTACGACGTTGTCGTGTGCGATGCACCACCATTCGCCGAGAAATTCCACGTCCGTGAACGGCGTGAAGGGATCCAGCTTGCCGATGTGCCTGATCTGCACGCTCGCTTGGTTCAGACCGCCTTCGTTGGTCAGCGTTGCGCCGATCGGATATGTGACGTTATAGGAAATTCCGTCAATAACGATTTTCACGTGGCACCTCCTGTGCGGGATTGATTAAAGCTGACGCCAAAGCGAGATCGATACAGGGCGAGCTGCTCTTCCTCCAGGCGCATTTGTTGCTGTATTTGTGCTTGCTTTACGCCGTACTGCGTCGCGAGATTGATGGCACTCACGCCAAGACCGATGGCTATGCCGGCGGGGCCGAATACGGCGGCAGCGCTTGCAACACTGGTGGCGGTGCTGAGCGCGGTATTGGCGATCGACATAACCATATCCGTCTTTTGCTGAAGCTCGCGGGAGCCCGTCGAGATCTCGACGGAAGATGTCACATATGCAGTCACGCTTTTGGCCATCGGCACAAGCGCGTGCCCCGCGATGTATGCAGCTGCATTTGCTATCTTCTGTTGCTTGGGTTGCCCTGCGGGTTCCTTTGCTTGGGTTTGAGAGGCGACGGGGGCGGCGCTGCTTTGCGCCGTTCCGTCCTCTATGCGTATTACGTATTCGTTAGGCATAGGACCTCCTTACATCGGAACAAAGACGGGCTCCTCGAGATCATAGCACTTTATCTCATATCTTCCGGGGCTGGAGTATTCGTGTCGAACGCCGGAAGGCATATCATCGAAGCTCGTGTTCATTGTGTTGTAAACATCTCCCGTTCCATCTCCCCACTCTATTACGCGGTTATATTTCATATATCCGCCCGCACCGTTGGGAAGCGGCCCCAATATTGTCACGATCCTATTGGTCTCGGTAGCGGTAAAGGTGTATATGGCATCCGGTGCTGCGTCCTCTGGGTAAAGGGGCTGATCCTTTTGTGCTGCGAAATAGCGGACTGTATGCACCTCGTCGTCTGCATAAACATGGAACATATCGTGTTTGTAGCCGTCTCTGGTGTCCCATATATCCGTTTTTCCGTCGCCCCAGAAAACGATGTTTTTGGCGCCCGTAGCGGGGGGCCGCAAGGTCACGGATCCAACCGCGACATGCTCCGTCCAGCGCTCGTCAAAAACGAGGGTATCGGGGTCGCCCTCCAGAATGGAGATGTTGCACCCCACGTTTTGCGGCGCCTGTGCGCTTGCGGAAAGATTTCCGAACACGCCGATATAGGCGTACGTCTGTCCGTCGATCTCCACGGTGAAGCAGTGTGCCTTATTTCCTTCATTCCCAAAGCAGGCGTCGCGGTATGCGCGTCCCAAGTCAGAAGAGAGCAGGGGAGAAACGAAATCAAACGATCGGGCGCCTTGCAGAATGGCGGCCTTGGTCGTTCCGTCCTCCGTGGCGTAAGAGTCTGCCACGCGCTGATGACTGGCGACGAATTCCGCGAAGAATACGGGCTCGCCGTCGAGCGTGAGTTTCACGTCGCAGGAGGACACGCCGTTTTGGATGATCGAGCAATACACCGTCATACTGACAGGGATCATCTTGCCCGTGTTGTTGGGTGCCGTTCTCTCTGCGCCCACGTAAGCGGTGGAGTAAGAGAAGGTCACCATATAGGTGTTGCCGTCGTCGTCTGTCATCGTTACGGTTTCGCCGTTACAGGACGCAGCAATATCATCGATCAGCGCGCGCACGCTTGCCACGCGCTCAACCTCTGCGGCGATATCCACCGTTGCCGTAGCAGATGCCAGGAAAAGCCCCTGCAGGGGGGTGACCGACATCGGGTTCATGCGAAAGATGCCGCACGTGGGAACGATCACGTCGTTATGCTCCCGATAGGAGCGCTCGAATTCTCCGTAATCGGAAAACAGAGTGATGCCGAGCTTTCCCTTGAGATATTCCATAAAGTTTTTGTTTTCGATCATTGTTCTACGCTTCCTCCCAAAATTTTGGCCATCTCTTCAAGTGCGAGCTCGATGGCGGCTTGCCACCATTGATAATTCTTATTCGGTCTTCCGTTTGGCAGCGTCGGCCGTTCGTTCAGATACGTTTGATAGGGCGCGATGCCATCGAGCGCGCCACTCGTGTGATTTCCTTCTGTATGGACGTAGATCTTCCAGGAGTGCTCTCCCGTCTTTTCAAATCGGATCGCGTTAAAGGCAAGGTTGCCCGTGTCCTTGGGTGCGAGGTCGCGCAAGATCTGCACAAACCTTGCCACAGCCATATCCGTGCTGTTTACAGACCGAGAGGGTTGGAGCATTGCAGCAGGTGCAGCGTGTATTTTACACGGGGCACGCTGACACCCCTTAACAGCTTGCGTTCCACGCCGATGCGCTCGATCTTGTAAAGGTTGCCGAGCGCGGAGATGTAAGAATCGGAGGAAAAATCATAGCGGAAGGAGGTGCGGATGGAAATACGCTCGCTTCTCGATTTGAGATTTTCCACCAGATGCTCGCCCTCCTCGCTGCCACCCGGCAGCAGCTCAAACGTAAGGTACTTGGCATCCACGGCACGGTTCAGCGTCGGGTAGGCGTCATACCAGTACCCGATGCAATTTTCGTTGGGATCCCTTGTCAATGCTTGATACATAGCAATCCTCCTCTTACTGGAAGCCGCAATAGAGCAGATCTGTCTGGGCGAGCACGTTCTGCATCTCGGGCGCATAGGCGGCGTCCAGCTTGGCGGCGCGAGAGAGCTCTCTGCCGTTCGCCACGTCCACACGCGCCAGCAGATTAAGATCCCCATTCGCCATAAAGTAGAGCAGCTGCTCGACCATTGCGTCCTTGAGAAAGGGGCGGTAGCTTTTGTCCTCCGCCATCCGTTTCTGCTTGGCTTCTCTATGCCCGTGTGCATAAATAAAGTTATACACGGTTCTGCTTACGCGATCGAGGATCTGTTCGGGCAGGTTGTTTTTTGCCGCTACGCCGGTGCTGTTCAGCTCGTGCTCCAGATCGACGTTGTTGGCGAGGGCGCAGTGCCTTGTCAGGATATATCTGTTTTTGACGGTGTCAAAGATCATCATTTCGTCGCTTCGCATAAATTACCTCCTTGTCGAGATTGCGGGAGTTGCACCCGCATACGCTGTTTTCTCGATATAAGCGGAGCGGCCGAAGCCGCCCCTTGTGATTAGGTTTCTCCGCCGCCGGTCTGGTTGTCGTTCCCGCCGGTCTGAGAGCCAACGGGCAGGCGGTCCAGCTCCTGGGTGCTGGAAACGATCTTGGAGAGATCAAAGCCGTTCTCTACCACGGGCACCACGGAGGTGGGGTAGATGCACTCCACGCCCCAGCGGAACTTGGGCTGCAAGCGCAGGCCTGCGCCGTCGGGGGAGGGGATGGACTTGATGCGGTTACCGGTGCAGATGCCGCGAAGGGTACCGATGCCGGATACCACCAGTGCGCTGATCTTGTCGATCTCTGCCTTGGCGGTAGCGGTGTTCCTCATATTGCCGCTTCTTGCGGTGGAGCCCTTGTGCACAAGCTCCTCGGCTGCCTTGTCGAAGATGATACGGGGCGCCTTATACACGGGGGTGTTGTCGAACTCGCCGCAGTACAGCGAGCCGTTACCCTTGTAGGTGCCCTCAGAGATCACGCCGCGCTCAAGCAGCGCCACAGAAAGATCGCCACCCACGACGATGTTTTTTGCCGTGAGAAGCTTTGCCACGAAGGTGGGACGCGCTACGATCTCACGCGCCTCGGCAGGGTAGGTCTGCACGCCGACGGATTCGTCGCCGTCGTCCAGGATCGCGCCTGCTTCGAGCAGGGCGTCACGGTAGGAGGTGTCGGTCAGCGTTTCGGGAAGCTCAACCTTTTTGGCCGCGTCCTGCTTGGCTGCGTTACCCCAGCCCTTGAGCTGCTCGGCAACGGTGGAGGCGTTTACGGCCGTATTGACCTCGCCCGCCAGGTTGTCCATCGTCTGCTCCACCACGGGAAGGGAGAACATATCGGTGACGACCTCGGGAATGTCAAGGTTCTGGTCGTAAATGTCGGTCAGCTTCAGGTCGTACTCCTCAGAGGAGGGCTGGCCTGCGGATCTGTTGTTGAAGTTGCCGCCGTTGGCGGTGGCGCCCAGACGGCGGGGCTCATAGCCCGGGAGGCGCTGACGTACAACGCGCACGTAGGGGGCAGAAACATCTTCGGAGAAGCCCTCGTTTACGCCCTTGCCGGGGAGGTGGAGAATTCCTGCAAAATAGCTCTGCAGGAATCGGGGAGCCGTCAAAATATCGACGGACTGCTGGTTGATCTGAGTTACGGGAGGCATAATGTAAATTCCTTTCTTTTGTTGTTATACGCCGATCGTGCGTTTGCGAAGCGAGAGGTAGTCTTCCGCGCCGGCCTTTCTTGCCTGTTCCGCGCGCTGGAGCCCAAGAGCGTCAAACTGCTCCGCGTCCTGTCCCTTCAGCGCTTCGACAAAGCCCTCCAGATCTGCAATGCGCTTCTCGTATGCGGCTTGCATCTCGTCAAACCGCGCCGCGAGCGCGGCGAGTGCTTCTGCTGCATTGTCCTCGGGTGTGGCATTGCCGGCTTCCTCGGGGGCATCCTCGCTTGCGGGGGGCTCGCCTTCTTCAGAGGCGGCTTCCTCGTGCTCAGGGGCTTCCTGCTCCTGTGCAGGTGCATCTTCAGCGGGCGCTTCCTCTTCGGAGGGGGGCTCTTCGGGGCTTCCTTCCTCTTCGTTCACTTTCTGATCGGTCTGCTCCTCCGCCGCTTCCTCGGGGGTTTCACCCGTATCGTCGGAGGCGGCGGGCTCCTCCTCGATACCAAGCTGCTGCATCAGTTTGGACCTTTCCTCATCAGAAAGCCCCTCGATGTATTTCAGCACCTTATCTGCTGTTTTCTTTCCGAACATAGCTGTTCCTCCAATTGGATTTTGCCCTGCTCCATGCGCGGGCCCGATCTCCTGCTTGGCGCTGTGCGCGTCGCTCGGCGGGTTATCCTCACACTCGGCACGTGGGTGTTTTCAGCCCTCCCACGAGGTCTTTTCGGCTATATCATCGCCCCTGCTTGGCAGAGGTTAATATCGTTGTAGTGCTTCCTTTTTGGCTTGCAATGCGCCAAGCGATGTCTGCGGCACCAGCGCAAGAATGTTCTTCGGGATCCTCGTGGTGCTTTTCAGCTGCTCACCCTCCATCACACGCAATCGCTCGCGATAAAAGGGCACGCGATGCTTTCGACTGAACGCTTCGTATTTCTCGCGGAGCTCGACCTGTCGGCGCAGGGCGGCAGTATACGCTTTCCCGGCACCGATACCGCCAAGGAGCTTCGTGATCTCGCGTGCCCGTCTGATATCGCGCTCCATTTCGCGCTGCTCCGCTTCCAGAAAGCGCTGGCGGCGGATGACGTTCGCGGGGATCGTTGCGGGCTTGTTCCCCTTTTGGTAGGGGATAAGGCGGTGGCGGCAGTTAAAGCCGGTGATGCAGCCGTTGTGATAGGTAACGCCGCTTTTCGTGGTGTAGAAATCGGCTGGGTTGTCCGTCGCCTCGGTCAACGGGAGGTATTGCTCACCGTCGATCTCACCGCTCGTGCCGTCAAGGGAATAGAGCTTTCCCTGGTATTTCTCGCAGCGCCTTGAGCAGTTCGCGTGCGGCTCGATCCATACAAGGCGCGTTCCTTGCTCGCGCAGGTCTTTGATCATTTCGTGCTGATGCTGCAAGCGGACCTCCATCTCTGCGACGTTTCGCAGGTTCACGTTGGTTTCATAGTCCGGCTTGGGGTTCATCATCGTGATCTCGCGAAGACCGCGCATCACGCGCCGCATAACCTTGTCGTATTGCTTGGTGAGGGGGGTGGCGCGGTTATGCGCCCACTCTCTTGCGGTGATCCTCGGCATTTCCGCTTGCGCCTGCGCCGCTTGCTTTCCAAGCTCGCCGCCCGCTTGCTCCAGGCGCGTGAGCGCCGCGATATTGTTCGGCGTTCCTATTCCGAAAATACGAAGCAGGCCGATGTAAACGCGAAGCGCAAAGGGAGGCAAGCTCCTTTGGCATTGCGCGATCAGATGCTCGCTTTCCAGCTCGTCGGTAAGCTCTGTGATAATGCCGTTGAATTTCTTTTGCGCGCTTTCGAACGGCTCGTCCGTCAGCACCGCATCCCTTGCCGTTACCTTGATCTCGGTCTGGGCGCTCTCTATGGCAAGTGCCTGCCAAGCGTCGCCCAGCACGTCTGCTCTCTGGTATTTCATCAGATCAGCTCAGTCGCGCCGCCGATGTCGCCGAAGATAGAGGCGCTTTTCTTTTGCTGGTCCGCCTCGATGCGACGGAGCTCCTCCTGTACCTGGTGCTCGTCCATATCGGGATTGAGCGCCTGTACCGTGCTTTTAAGGGAACGCGCCCCGTTCTGGTACTCGCTCACAACGCGCTGCGAGAGGTTGTCCACGTTGGTCTGCCCTGCAAGCGACCAGCGCACCGTGATCTTGTCCTGCAAGCCGCAGTATAGGCAGACGTCGCGCAAGCAATCGTTGGCGGGGCCCTCAAACTGTGCACGCCGTGCTTCGACAAAGCGCGTGGTTTCGTGCTCCTCGGCGGAGATCTCCCGCGCCGTGCGGTTGCTGCTGTCATTGAGGAAAGAGGCAAGCGTGCTGACGCTCATGCCGATCGAGAGGGCGATACTTTCCAGAAGGTTGTTGCGGACCTCTCGCCATTCTGCCGCGCGCAGATCAAACTGGATCGGCACGGGTTTTTGCTCCTCCGTGGTATACGTGGGGACCTGGTCATACAGGAAGGAGTCGAGCCCGGCGTTTTGGTTTTGACCGTTTGCGCCGGGGTTTTTCATCGGTTTTTTGGCGATCACGCGTCCGCGCCCCAGGTACATATCGGTATTGAACGCCGAAAAGTAAAAGTCATAGGAGAGCAGATACTGCATAATGCTGTGCAGCATGGACTCGCCAAGCTCTACGCCGTTGTAGCGGTCGCAGCCGTCCGTGTAGCGGAAGGCATAGCAGCCAAGAGAGGCGAAGGGCAGCAGCTGCTCTTCGTCGATGCGGATGGAGGCGTAGTTTTCGCGCAGATAGTTTTTCATCGCGTGGGGCAAGGATCGCCAGGTCACACGCGATGAAAGCACCGTCTGCGAAGAGGTTTCCGCCGCACGGTACACCGAGAAGCGGCGCACGGGCACCCGCCTTTGCAGCAAGGTGCTTATGTAATAGCGTTCCTCCACGAGTGCGAACGCCGCGCCCTTGTCGCCGACGCCGTTGTAAACGGTGAGGATCGCTTTCACGCTCTCTACGCGCCCATTTGTGTCAAGCACGGGGAAGAAACGATCCGTACGGTATGCGTCAAGCCACAGCTTGCCGTTCGGCGATTGGTTCAATTTCAGAAGCCCGGTACCGCCTGCGGTCGCATACCTGCAAGCGCGCTTGAGCATTCGTTCAAAGCCCGCCTCCTGCGCCCACTTATCGGAGATCACGGAAAGAGCAATGCTCGCTCCCGCTTCGTCCACCAGCGTGGGCTTGTCTGCATTACGGAACATCACACCGCCGGCAAACACGGCTTCGATAGCGCGATCCACGAGGTTTCTTGCCACGTTTGTGGAAATAATTCCCGAATTGGGACCGTGAACACCGTCCACGTAACCGTCATACCACTGCAGCCAGCGGCGGACGTCGCTCTCGTAAAAGTTGCGATAAAATGCGGGGATCAGCCCTTGCAGCGCGGTGGAGTTACGGGCAAAAACGGCGGTCGCGCTCTGCGCCGAGGCGTACGTGCGGCAGACAGGTGCAAAAGTGTTATTCACTGTCGCCCTCCTTGCCGCCTACCAGCTGATGCAAAAGGGAACAGATCTCGGCGAGCAGCTCCAGCATCATACCCTGGTTGTTGTTATCGGCCTGCATAAAGCGCACCATCGTTCCCATAAAGTTCTCGCTGATCACGCGGTGACGCTCGGCGGCGCTTTTGAATTTCGGCTTTTCCTGCCCCGTCATCAGCGTGGCATTCTGTTCGGCTTTTTCATTGAGTTCGGTCATAATATGCACTCCTTTCGGGTAGGGAAATATCAAGGTTTTCGGGGTTGGTATACCATTGTGTGCCGTAAACAAGAGAGTCGCTTACGTCATTCGGGATCGCGGGGTCAAGCTTGTTGTTCTTCCAGACCACGCTCTCCAGCTGCTCCACGAGCATATCGGTGTCCGTCCGGACCACGGGCGGGTAGGGCTGCGAGGGATCGTAGCGCGTCCAATCGTAATATCCGCCGTAGTCAACGATATACAGCGCGTTTCTTGCGAAGGCATTGTTGACGGTGGCGGTGTTTCTCAACACATTCTTGTCGGTGAAAGAACGGATGTCATAATAATCGGGCAGCGTGTAGCGCAGCTGAACGACGAAATCTGCCGCCGCACAGTCGATAAGGAAATAGACGGGCACCTGGTTGTACTGAAAGCCGTATTTTCGTTCCATCCACTCCATATAGAGCTTGACGAGGTCCGCGTACTGTGAGGGCGCCATCGCGTGACCGATGTAGTGCGGGTCACAGATAAAGCGCTCCAGGACCACGGCGCGCCCGGAGGACATCACGGCAATGGGCGAGAGGGCTGTGGTATCGTTCATAATAGCGCCGTCGCCGCCGATCAGCAGTGCCTCGATCGTTTCACCATAGAAAACGCGGGGAATATCCTCGGGCTTGATGACGTGATGCTCGCGCTTGAAGGTGGTGTAAGCACCGCCCGCAAGCTCGGAGATGTCACCGTCATACAAAAAGCGCGCCAGCTGTGGGTTGGTCTTGTAGGTGAGGACGATCTCATCCTTTGTCGCCTGCGAGAGCTTTTTGGCGATCAGGCGCCAGTTGCAATCGATGTGCGCGTAGCCCTTTGCCCTTCGGTGATTGGCGGCCCATACGTTCCACCAGTGTCCACGCACCTCGGCGGGGTTGCCGCAAAAGATGAATTTCCACTCGATCGTTTCGTCCACGTGGCGCATGAAGGAGGAGTCGGCGTTCATCAGATTGAGCTCGCGTCTGATCTCCTCGCACTCGTCGATAATGACCACGGAATAGGGGCGCGGGGGCTTTGTGCCCTTCGTTCTGTTCGTGTCACCGTCAAGGCCCTTGAACCATACCTCGTTGCCGTATGCGGTTTTGATGTGGTAGGGGCTCTTGGTGCCAACATAAGGGATGCCGAGGATATCCAGCTTCTCGCAAAGCTCATTGTAGATGCTGTCACCGATGCTGTTGGAGTTAGCTCGACAGTACATCACATCGTGCTCGGGGTATTTAGCAAGCCAGAGCGCGGCGAGGTACGCTACCTCAAAGGACTTGCCCGAGTTTCTCCCGGTGTTGGCAATCAGGCGATGGTTGTCCGGATGGTAGAGCGGCGCATACGGTCTCGACACGCAAACGTCACTCAAACCTCTGTTTCCTCCGAGTTGTCGCCGAATGTCACGGTGATCTTTGCAGGAAGCGTCGCCTGCTTGTCATCCGCGCCGGCAATATCCAGGAGGAGCTTTGCGTGCTGCGGAGATCCTGCGACCGTGGCATTCAGGATAGATGCCGCCGCAAGCGCCGTGACACAGTCGTCACCGGTAAGGCCGAAGCGATCCATAATGCGCTGTACGGACGGATCCTCTGCCCAGGCGCCGGTCAGCTTTTGTGCCAGCAGGGACTTGACCGCTTCCTTGATGCTTTTCTGCTTCCTTTTGGCGGCACCGGATGCCTTGCCAGCTTTGGACGCCTGCTCTTTGCGCTGTTGCGGAGTTTTCTCGGAGTTCGGCACTAAATTTTCGGGGTTACCTCTCGGCATTTTGCAAATTCCTCCTTTCATCATTCGTTAAGTCCATCATAGCAGGTTTTAATCGTCAAAAGTCCCCATCTTGCGGCACAACAAAAAAGAGGGGAGCTTGCCCCCCCTTTTTTTTCGATCAGATCAGATGTAGTGCTGCGGCGATCTCCTCGACGATGCGCTGTTTGACATTGTAAAATTGATTTCTTCCACGGTGCGACACGCCGCCGGAATTATATCCGCGACGATCCTGGAGCGCGCGAAGCATATCCTTGCGGTCGCATTGCTCAATGTTGTTGTCGATCGCGTTATCAATGGCGGCATTCATACGCGCATAGGTTGCCGCCGTTTCCATAGGCAGTCGCCCGATCGTCAGCAGCTTTGCCCGTCGCGGGTAATCCGCGCAGATGGCGTACACCATTCTTTTTACACGTGCGTCCATAGCGTCCCCCATCAAAGCGCGCCGAGATCAATGCCCTCGATCACGGCGCGGATCTCCAAAATGTGCAGATACTCGAACATTGCGTGGAGCTGGTCGCGCAGGAGATGCTCGGGGCAATCGTGCGCGGGCATCGCTATACAGATCTCTCCCTTCTCGGTTTCAGCGAAAGCGGTACGGTTGGCCGCCTCGATCTTGGTAAGGAATGCGCCGAGGCGCTCGTAGCGGATCTTGGTCTGGATGTACTCTGCTTTGAAGCGGTCCCTGTAATCGGGGCTGGTCATTCCTGCAGCGGTGCTTGCAAGCTCTTTCTGCTTCAAGGGGAGGCGGGGGCTGCTTTGGGCGTCTTTGCAACAGACTTCTTCGCAGGGCTCGTATGTGCGCTTGAGTGCATAGAGAATGTTTTTCACATCGTCAGGAGCGAGCATCGGTTGGATGCCCTCTCTGCCGTTGTCCTCGGCATCTGTGAGCATACCTTCGAGGGTGTTTGCGAGAATGTTGATTTTGTGTTCCATGATAGTTCTCCTTTATGTTTTGTATTTTGGGTTACTGTATGATGTTCCCGTTCTCCACGCGGATGCCACGGCGTGGCACAGGTGCGGGCGGTGCTTTCCTTGGGCAATGGCAGGCACAGCTGAAGGTATCGGGCGAGATCTCGATGCGCTTGCCGTCGGCGCACAGATCCTTGCAGCGCACACCCTTGGCGGGGAAGGCGATCCCCGTGGCAAGGCAACGCGCGCTCACCATTCTGCCGCTTTTGAAATCCTCCAGGTGCTCGCAGTGGGTACAGGTGGTCATTGGTGTGCCTCCTTCGTTATAGGTGTGAGATCTTCCGCTCCCGTACCGTACCACGTAGACCACCGTCCGTACCTGCGGATACTGTTTTGGATCTTGGATATCTCAATGTTGTACTGTGCCGCATCACGATTGATGTGCCCGAGATCATCGTAAACATCGATCTCACAGCGCCCGACCATCTCCCTATAAGCTCGTCTCTCTGCGACTATATCGTCGTTCTGCGACATTGCAAGTTTCGCAAAGCCGCAGACAATCAGCACCGCAATGCAAAAAGCGAGAATTGCTACAAACGTGTGGTTCACCCATTTTTTCTTTGCCTCAAAAGCAACAACGGCGCTTACAAGGCCGAGGGGTGATGCAATTAACATTAAAATCGTGTATGCGCTCATTTCACTCCCTCGCTTTCGTCCATTTTTGCGCCGCATTCGGGGCAAAATTTGGTGTGGAAGCCGTCGCATCCGCATACGGAGCAGGTGTAGTTCTTCGCGCCGGTCGCCTTGATAAGCACACCTTTAAGCTTCCAGTGCCCGTGCTTTACCTCGGCAACATCTGCGGTTGGCAACTTTTTTATCACTCTATCCGCTTCCAAAAATCCCTCTGCCAAATTGTCAAGATGTGTTTCGCCATTAAGAATTAAAACTCTTGTTTTCTTGAACTCCTCGTCAAACAACGAAGGAAGAATTTCCGCATCAATGTATCTGCTCATCGTTTGCTCTCCTTTTGCACTCTTTATTCCACGCTCGTTTTGCTCTCCACAAAAACAGTTTCGTTTTTCCGCACCAACGGCAATTCGGACACATAACAAAGTAGAGGTGCTTATCAAATATACCGCCGCCACAAATCACTCGGTGTATTTGCAGTTGCTTGCCATCTGTGTCGCATCGGGGGTGAGGACACGGCTTCAATTCATTCGGCATTTTCGTTGCTCCTTTCAATCAATCCGTTCAATGGAATCAATGTTCAAAGAAGCACCTTTTTCCGTATAGGTTTTCAAATCGTCAATAGCATTGTCAAACCTTTCCTCTGCTTTTGCGATTGCTTCTTCTTCGCTATCTGCATGGATGATAAAACTTCTTTTCATCAACCTTGTCACCAACGCTCCGCACTCCACTTTATATTTAGCCATTTTCGTTGCTCCTTTCCATTTTCGCTCCGCAATGAGGGCAATACCGATGATTGATATAAACCTCAATGTTTCTTGTAAATCTGCAATTTGAGCAATAGAAGATTTTGCCCTCTGTTACCCATCGCCCTTGCGCTTGCACGATCACGCCGTTGGCAAGAAGGTGGTCGGCAAGAGCTTCTACGCTGTGGCGGTGGATGATATTGCCAAGCGTAAATTCTGCTACGTTAAGGCGTGCTTCTTTCAGCAGCTTTTGTAATCTGTCTTTCATTTTGCTCTCCTTTCTTCCGGAAACCAAAATTCGCGCTCGCCGTCTGTCCTCAAGGCCACGGCGAGCTTTTCCTTGCAGGCATTGCAGATCTCAATTGAGTGTATTTGGACGCAATGCTCAAATCGATCAAGCAAGAGAAAACGCTTCAAGCAGGGCACAGTTACAGTCGTGACGCACGTGCTCTCGTTTTTGCATATATCGCAAATAAGCTTCGTGATCTTCATTGCAGCGCCTCCACATACATCCAAGATTGAGGAGGGCGCTTCAGCGGTACAGGATCTCCGAAGCCGTACTTGCTGAACTCCGACAGCTCCTTCGGCTTGTCGTAGATTTTGAGGTCGGATATGTGCCAAGCGTAGCCGTCTTTCAACCCAAAATAAGAGCGCATGTCTACAAAATCAAGGCAAGAGCCACGCGCAATAGTGTTCAGCTCGCATTCCGATCTGCCCTCGGCAGAAAAACGAGAGCCGAAATTGAGTATCTTGGTAACATCATCGCACACAAACTCGCCGATAACCTTCCTGTCCATTCGGTTGGGACGGTGCGTGGGATCTTGCGTATCATACCAGATGCCCCCCCAACGCCAAAGGCAGTCACCTTTTCCCTTCGTGCAATAGATATAGCACTTAAACGGCGTTTCGATCTTCGGGCGGGTTTTCCGCACCTCGACCGTCTTTTCGCCCGATGCGATAAGCTCACACCATTTGGGCTGAATGCTTATCAATACCGCTGTCATATCAGTTTCCTTTCCCCCAGTGGGTATAGCGTTTTTTGCCGTCCAAGTAACGGCTTTCGATGTGCCATTTGGCAATCTTGCCCGCGCGAGCACGGCAGACGGTGCAGTAAAAGGTGCCAAGCGACACTCCCATTGCCTTGGCGCACTCGCGCGCCTCGCCGTCCACGATCACGACGCGGTCGGTTTTGTTGTTGTAGACGGTGTATACCTGAAAGGCGCGTGTGCCGCGCCCTTTCGTGTGTCCGAGATTTGCGTTTATACTCATAGCATCTCCTCCTTGCATCTCCTCCAAAAAATCCGCGGTGAGATCCGCGATGTCCGCTACGGTGAGCGCGTGGGTGCCGTCGGGGAGTTTCCCTGCGTGGTCGATCAGATATTTTCCGAAAGCACGCACGGCTTCCTTTTGCTTGGCCAAGACAAAGAGCGCCGGCAAGCTGCGTGTGTTATCCATTGGCTTCCCCCCCCTTTCATGCGATCACGCTTTCCAGCGCCGCCATGGTGAACAGCTGCTTTTTATATGCCATATCGGGGCAGTTGGCGCGCACCAGCGCAGTTGCGACGGGCGGGCAAACGGCGTTACCAAGACGAGCAATTTGCTTTGCTTCACTGTATTTGCGCCCGATCCGGCTTTCAATGTCAATGCAATAGTCGGCGGGGAAGCCCTGCGCGAGCTTCAGCTCCTCAGCTTGCATCATTCGAAGACCGATGTCGCCAATGAAAACGTAGGCGTCCCCAAGCCGCAGGAGCAGGATCTCGTCCTCGGCGATATTCCAGCCGCCGTGCTTATTGAGCAGCTCGCGCACCTGCGGCCAGTTGTAGAGATTTACGCCGGGGTCGTATTTGACAAGCAGCGTTTCCGTGACAGCCATGTGTCCCGCGCTCGTCGTGAGGGTGGGAAGCGGCTCGTCCAAGGGCTTGGCGTCCACGTTGCGGCGGAACACGGTCATGTGCGCTTCCACAAATGCGCTTCTGTCCTTGGTCGTGACCGTCGGCAGGGGCGTATCCGCGCCGCTTGCCTGGTCGTGGTTATAATACTGCACGAAAAGCGGAGCGCTGACAAAATGCTTTGAGCCACCCGCCACGACGGTGCCGAGGGGTTGATTGATATCACGCACGCGAGGGGCTTGTCCGTTTGCCTCACCGTAGCCGATGGTCACAAGCTGCGGGGCGAGCAGGGCGTTGTGGTCAATGGCGGTCACGGTGGGCATAGGTGTATCCGCCTTGGCGCCCACAACGCCGCCGAAATATTTGGAGATTACGGGCGCACACACGTAATGGTGCCCTGCCGTGGTCTGCGTGGTCATCGGGCGGTCTGCCTCCTGCGGCGTGTTGTTGAAATTGAGCTGCACGATAAAGGGCTTGGGATTTTTCAGCACAAACTTGTTGATGCCAAACGCCACGCGGCGCAACGTGTTATCCACCAATGGCTTTTTGCGACCGAAGATCGAAGGGCAGGGAATAGACCAGTTAATACACTCCGCCGCCGTGCGGTAGGGCTTTTTCCCTTTGCCGTGCGTCGGCTCGGGCCACACGATCGGCTGACCATCTCGCCGCGCGATCAGATAAAAGCGCTTGCGGATGGTCGGTGCGCCGTAGTCGCAGGCGCGCAGCTCGCGGTATTCCAGCTTATAGCCAAGTCCGTCCAGCAGACGCGCGGCTTCTTTGCTGTCGGGAGAAATCTCCAAAAACTCGCACGCCTCCAGCCACGCAGGGTGATTTCTTTCGATGCCATCCGTCAGCATCGCGACGAAGCCGTCAAAGGTTTCTCCCTTTCGGTCGGGATCGGGGTAGTATTCCTTCCTGCCGAATTGGTTGGTGACCTCCATGAGCGGGCCCCACGTCTTGATCTCCTCCACGTTTTCCATAAAGATCACGCGAGGGGATGCGCCCGAAAGCGCCCACTTGAGAATGACCCAGGAAAGCCCGCGCACCTTATGATCCACGGGCGTGCCGCCTTTTGCACGCGAGAAGTGCTTGCAATCGGGGGAGAACCACGCAATGCCGACGGGTCTGCCGCCCGTCACCTCGACGGGATCAACGGCGAAAACGTCCTCTATGTAGTGCAGTGTATAGGGGTGGTTGACGTCGTGCATCGCTACGGCGTCGGGGTCGTGGTTAATAGCGATATCCACAGGGCGCCCCGTGGCCAGCTCAATGCCGACGGATGCCCCGCCGCCCCCGGCGAAATTGTCCACGATCAGCTCGCGGAAAAAGTTGTCTTGTATCATTGTGTAGCTCCTTTAGATATTGATTTTTAGTTGCATTTCGTTGAGGTACTCCCAGCGCCATTTTTCGGACGGGGAGATCAGCCCGGCGTCTTCCATTGCAAAGCGCTCGTCAAAGTCGCGCACGGTACGTCCATCCGCATGGAAGGTCACGGGGCTGTCGGCGTCCCATTTGAGTAGGAGCGCCCAAAGATCGGGGTAATTGTGCCGAAGTTGTCGTAATTGATCAACGCCCTGGTTGTGGCAAAACCAACAGCCGCCCCGCGTGGATGTGGTGTACGTGGGGGAGAGCAGGTCTTGGTAACCGGCGATCAGACCGCACAGATCCTCCTCCCAGCCAATCTCTACAAGCGGCAGGATGATGTTTGGCTTGACGATATGCCGCGCGATCCGCAACGGCTCGTCTGCCGCAATGCCGAGATATTGCACGATATGTTTACCGCCCCTCGTGCCGGGGCTCTCGGAAAAGAGCTTGAGGCGTTGGCACCATTGGCCTCGATTGATCGAGATGGGGAAGCCGTAGGCCTCGGAGCTTGAGCTCGCGGCACCATCCGTTCCCTCGGGTTGGAAATCCGTAGATGCCTGTCCAGCACGCTTTCCTTGAGTTCGCTGTTGCACCACGGGCCCCATTTGGTCGGGAAGCCGTACAAATCGCCTTCCTTCCTTCCTTCCTTCCTTCCTTCGGGGTCTTGTAACGGCGATAGAATATATCTTCGTACGTCAGCTTCACCCGTGGTCTTGAGCTTTTTACACCATCCGCCGATGGTTTGAGGGAAGCCCTTGATTGTGCCGGCGAATTTTCCGCTTTGCAGGCGCCGGTAGAACATTCGCTCGTAGCTCTCTCTCTCTCTCTCTCTACATTGCCGTTCTGTGAATACACAGGGCGCGTAGCGCAGATGTGCTCGACCTCGATGCCGTAAAGGTCCTTGATGATCTTGTCGGCGTGTTTCTTAAATTCCACCATCGGTGGGAGGTCTGCGGGGATGGTGTCCGTTGCCCAGACCTCGCTATGAATGATGCGATGCAAAGGCAGTCCGAGCAGTTTGATGGCGCGGAGCATTGCAAGAGAGTCCTTGCCGTGAGAAACGTTGGCCACGCAGATGGTGTCGGGATCAAAAAGCAGGTCGTAGATTTCATTGATCCAAGCCATTACGTTCCCCCCCGCTTTTGGAATTGATAAGAGGTGCTGTGGAGTGGGTGATGCTATGCGTCATGTGGCCGTTGCTACCGTCAATAGTGGCAAGCGCGTTTATGATGGCGCGGCACTCCTCAAGCTTCTCGGGGGGAAGGCGGAACATACCACCTGTGACAGAGGTGTGCATCCAGAGAAGATTTTCCGCTTCGTCGCGGAGCTCCTTCAGCTCTTTTTTGACTTCTGCGACGCTCGGTGGAAACGCGTTCTTGCCGATCAGACGATTAACAGCGGCCATCACAAGCTCCGCCGGGATGTCCGCAAATTGCATTTGCCAAATACGGATCATCCCGAAGCCCTCCTCGCGTGTCAATCCCTTAAAGGTGGAGGGATACGCGGCTTTCATAATGGACAGGATCTTGATCGTTTCGTTTTCGGTCATATTTCGCCCTCCTCTCGGAGAATGTCGAGGAATATGTTCCCACTCGGTCGCGTTTGGAGTTTATCGTACTTGCCTTCCAGGATCTTTGCCATATTGGTAGGGCGCATCATCCAGTCGAAGTCGGCTTTCCAGCCGCCGTCATTCTCGCCTTTGAGGAAGCGGCTTGCCTCGGCGCGCTCAAACAACTCTTTGAACACGTCAATGGATCCGTACGTCTTCCACCGCGCCTTGACGGCTTCCTTGCGTTTTCCGTCTATGATACGGATTTTAGAAAAACTAGTACAAATGGAATTATATAAATCCATGATATTTTTATAAGGACAAGATTTTATATTTATATCATCTATGTCCTTAATATCACATGTATCTTTGGTATTAGGTGGTAAGGAAATAGAAATATTTTTATTTCTATTTCCATTTTCCATATGGGCGTCCATATGGTTTTTCATATGCGTATCCATATGGTTTTCCATATGGGTGTCCGTATGGCGTTCTGTGAGGTTTCTCTGGCGGCTTTCAACAAATTTTTTGCGTTTGATGCTTTCCACCTCCATACGCTTGTTGTAGTAGCGTCCTTCCTCGTCTTTTTCAAATTTCGAGAAGATTTTTTCATCATACCCGCCGCAGATCTCCAGCATATCCACTTCACTCAGCCGACCGCCTTGGTGCTGCAAGCAGAGCAAAGTGATGTATTTGCCCCTTTGCGCGTAGTTCATTAGTGCTGTCCCAACGAGAAAATCCGACGTGTAAAACAGTACGGCAGGGTCCTTACCCATAGCGCACCTCCTCACGCTCTCGGGATCTCGCCCGAGGCCTTGAGATCGTCGCGGAATGCCTTGCACTCGCGCGAGAGCGTGCGGATCACCGCCATATGGCGGCGCAGGAAGCGCTGCTTTTCATCGGCGGTGTCCGCGAGGTAATAGCCGTGCGCGTCGTACTCGTTGCAGATCAGCGAGCCGCTGATGCGTTCTTTTTGCACCTTCTTGCGCAGCACGCGCTCGGAGATGCACAGGTCCATCAGAATGTCGCACTCTGCGACCCCGTTGAGATGCCCCACGGCACCACGGTGCCGCAGGTAGCGCTCGATCTCGTTGCTGCCTGCGTCGCCGCGCAGCTCCGCCACCGTCATACCGAACGCCTTGGCAAGTGCCTGCCATTCCTCCTCGGTCGGTTGCTTGCCGCTCTCCAGTCGGGAGATACGGCACTGATCAATGCCCGCGAGGGTGGCGAGATTCTGCTGGGTGAAAAAATGGACGGTGCGATAGAATTTGATGATGTTCATACGCCACCTCCGTCAAAAGGGAAGATCCTCGTCAGACGACGCCGCGTCAAACTGCGGTGCGGAAACAGGCGCAGGGCTTGCATAAAATGCGTTTTTAGGCGCTTGGGCGCTTTCGGTGGGTACTTGGGCGGTGGGAAGATTGCGCGTGCCTACAAAGCTGAAATCGCTGACGCGGTGCTCGGTCTTGTATCGCTTGCTACCGTCCCTTTCCGACCACTCTCGCGTGCGCCACCCCTTCGAGCAGATCACGCAGATCTCCGAGCCCTTGTCAAAGTAGCGGGCGATCTGCTCGGCGGTCTTGCCGTATGCGACGCATTCGTTATACTCGGTGTATTTGTCCTCGCCCGAGCCGAGGTTGACGGCGACGGTGAAGGGGCAGACCAAAAGTCCGCTTTCGGTTTGCTTGAGCTCCGGCTTGCGCGTCAAGCGCCCGCCGATGATGCTATGCTGTAAATTCAATGACATTTGTATCTCCTTTGCGATGTATTTAGGTTACGGGTATTTTGCCGAGCTTCAGATGTCGGCACATCTTTTCGGTGAGCGCGATGGGCGCCACGTGGTGCTTTTTGTAGAACTCCTCCTCGCCGCCCGAGTAGTGCAGCATCGTGTGGATCTCGGCGGCAAGCGGGATCACCAGCATACCGATCTGCACGATAGTGTTGCGGTTGCGCCCCATTCCCACTCTGTCGACGTGATGGATGTGGGCGCCCTTCTTGCCCGTGATGCAGCACGTGCGCGTCATAATGCAGGCGTACACGTAGCGCTCCACGTCCTCGCAGCGATCCCACAAGGGGTCGGAGCAGGGCACACCGTTCTGAATGCAGAAATCAATGAGGTAGCCGAGGAATGCGCTGGCGGTCTCGCGGTCCACGTCGGAAAGGGAAAATTCCTCGTGCTCCTCGTCCCCGCAAAAGCTCCACTTGAAATAGAGCTTGACCGCGTCGGGGGTGTCGCCCATCCATTCCGCGATGTCGCGAATGGTGGCGTAGATCTTACGGCGCTGCTCGGCGGTGATGCTTCGCCCGTCGTCCAGACGGATCTCGGCGGTCTTGGCGCCGTGATCCAAGCACCAGCTTTGCGCGTCCGCCATCACCTGCACCGTCACCACGTCGTTGTTGACGGAGAGGATCTTACAGGGTACTCTCACGCGGGAACACCCCCTTTTTCAAGCACGCCGCGAGGATCCGCAGGCGCGGCAGGTATTTGGTCTTGATCCATTTCGCGTCGTACTCGACGGGATGCCTGGAAAGGCGCTCCTTGTCGATGGGCAAAAAGAAATTGCGGTATTCCGCGTCGGTGAGGCGGTAGGCGTTGATCACCAGCGGCTTGCGCGCGGCAAACATCTCCACCTGTGCCTGCATCCAGTAGGCGCGGGAGGTCTTGAACACTTCTTTTTTGTGGGTCTTGACCTCGTGGATGATCGCGTCCTCGCCGTCCAGGTTGACGCGCAACCGCAACCGGCGGAGTTTGATCTGTCGGTCACGCTTCCTCACGCCAAGGGCGTCGAGGATGCGGTGCTCGTAGTGGGTGCCCGCGAGCATCGCGGTGGTGGTGACGTTGCTTGTGGCGACGCCGAGCTTGGTAGCCCACCATTTGTGCCAGGTGGGCGTTTGCCAGTTGGACATCACCATCGCAGTATCGGACGCTCCGATCCAGCCGCTTCTGTCCTTGCTGCGGATCATAGCTTGTCCAGCGCCCCCAAAAGCCAGGACGCATTTTGCAGACCTTGCAGAATGCTTTTATATTGCTTTTCGTTGATGCCGAGCGTGGTCAGCAGATCGGGGAAGGCGAAGCCGCGCTTGATCTTTTCGGTCACGGTGCGGTTGATGTGCTCCATACAGAGCATCGGCACAGAGGGGTTGACCTGCTCGGGTTGCTTGCCGTGGTCCTCGGTTTCCTTGTCCTCCTCCCACAACGAGATGCCCAGTCCTGTGTTGACCGCTACGCATTTGACGAAGGCACGTTGGATCGCGTTGGACACGCGCAGCTGATTGAGCGTATCGTTGTAGACGACGGCGGTACCGTTCATCACGGGATAGGGCATTACATTGACGTCGCCGTCAATATCGACCTCGACCGTCACGAAATAGCAGGCGTTGCGGCGTTCCTCGTAGCTGACCTCGCGGTTTTGACCGTAGATCTTCTTTTGCGAAACACCTTCCGCGCCACAGAATAAGTAAGAGCCGTCGGGAGCGGGCAAGGCACGGAAGCGCACGCGCTCTGCGCCGTTGTCGTAAAGGAGCGTGAGGCATTTTGCCCACGGAAGGTAGGGGATTTCTATCTTTTTGCCGTCTTCGTCCTTGGCTTCGCGTTTTTTGCAATGCTTGAGGACGTCAATCTGCCGCAGCTCGTTAAACGATTTCAGCATCGGGCTTGTCCTCCTTTGTAAAAAGCATCGCGGTGTCGTCGATGAAGGCGTTGTTCTCCAGCTCCTCCAGCTGCGCGAGCACGTCGATCAGCTGTTCTGTGGTTTCGAGAGAAATATTGCCCTGCGCCTCAAGGTGCGAAAAGTTGTCTTCATCGGTGTAACGGCAGATAAAAAGGTGATCTTTCTCAAAATGGATAGAGAAGCGCTGGCCGTATTTGTTCAGCCGCAGTACAACGTGAATGATGTTGTGGATCGTGTCATTGCGGATGTCTGCAACGGTGTTTTCGTGATGGGTGTTGGCGACGTTCAGCTCGTCGCGGCGTGCAAGTGCATAGCTCATTTTTTGTATCTCCTTTTAATTTATGTCGCATTCAATGCCAAGTGCTTGTAGGGTGTCGCCGTCCGGGTTGCGGAAGCAACAAGAGTGAATGTATTTGCCATCCTTTTCGTAAACGTCGTACGGCTCGTAGCCCTCGGGAGCGGGTCCCGCGTCTTCGCCGCAGATCGCGCAGAGCGCCGCGCTGTTCGGCTCTACCTTTTTCCATCCGAGCCGCTTCAAGACAAAGTCTTGCGGCATCTCGTCGAAGCAATCAAGGTGCATCTCGATGTTGCCGTCATCGATCACGGCCTCGCCCTCGCGGATAAGACAGCCGCAGAGCGCACAGCGCCCGCCCGTGTAGGGCGTTCGGTCCACGTAGTAGGGGGAACGGCAGTCGTGGTCAAACCCCGCGCAGGGATCGTCGCGGTCTACGTCAGTCATCCTCGTGCTCCTTCAGATAAGCAAGTGCGCGGGAGAGAGCGTAATTTACCTTGCTGTCGCGCTCGCCCGAGAAGGGGGGGGTGAACAGCTCGTGTGTGCGCTTCAGCAGGTCGATCAGCTTGTCCCGCTCGGTGCGGACGTCCGCCTGGCAGTAGGGGCAAAACAGATAGTCCCTGGGGAAGCCGCCGCGCTTGCACTTGGGACAAGTGAGCGTTTTGGGCGCCGCTTCTTCCGTAGCGCCACGTCGGCGGATACCGTGCTTCAGGCAGATGGTGCTGACGGTCCTGTCGCCGATCTGCAGCTCCGCCGCGATGGCCTTGTAGGGGTGCCCCTCGCGCTGCATTTCAAGCACGCGGGCGATCTGTTCTTTGGTAACGTTTGTTCTTCTCATTGTGTAGCTCCTTTTCAATGTGTTTAACGGTATGATCCGTTGGTTTGTAGCGTGATCTGCTGAATGCCCACCGCGCGGCAGACGCGCATCAGCTTTTCAAGCGGCGCGTTCCCGGGCTTTTTTAGGTAGGCGTAAAGAGTGGTCTTGCCGATCTTGGCTTTCTTAGCGACCTGCTCGGCCGTGATGTTGCGCTCCCACATTTGGTCGCGGATCTTCTTGACGAGCAATTCGCCTTCTGATTTGTGGACTAATGATGCCATAGGTTACACCTTTCGCCGTGTCGGCTTCCTTTCTTAAAATATGTCGCGCGTGGCGCGGGGGTTATTTGATGTTTAGAATAAAAGCGATAATTCCAGCAATCAGCGTTGCAGCCGCCTTAACGGGCGGCTCTTCTTGTGTAAGCTCCCACACAAAGAAGATGATTGCGGATATCACCATAACAATCAAGGAAACAAAGTTTACCATTGTTTCTAAAGGCGTTGCTGCTTTGGGCTCTACATTAACACGCATAACAACCATAACAATGATCATTATCGCGTAAAAGATGATGAGCCCCATATTAAGCGCAAATTTGGTTTTTCTTTTCATAGCTATCCTACAGGGGGTCAGCCGTATAGCGAAGAATGTTTGCTTTGGAATTGTTTAGAATAAGCGCGTTCAAAAGGTCGCGCTCCGAGCTAAATGTTAATTTTTGGACATTTCTCAGCGGCACCTGACTATTGCCTTGACAAGTGCCGAAACAGAAATAAATTGAGAATTCCATTTTTTATTCCTCCTTAATGTCGAGTATTTTGCAAAATGTCTTTTGATAAAAGTTTATTAAAAATAAACTCACACGGCAAAAAAAATATTGGGGATTTGCGAGAGATCTTCGCCTAATAGATCACAAGCTCTCGCCATTTCATCACTGTTCCAAGGCACAACACCGTTCATTTTCAAGGACATTGTCCGTTCGGAAAAGCCCATTTCTTTGGAAAAAGCTCGCCTAGTTCCATATTTTTTGGTGATAAGCCCGTCCAGTTCACTATATTTGGTTTTTACCATACAAAACCCTCCTTTCAAAAAGTTTATTTGTCGTAAACTTATTATAACCAACCCTGAACAGTTTGTCAATAGGAAAATTCAAAAAAAATAAACTTTTTTTCAAAAAAGCGTTGCGAAAGGTTAATTTTTGTGATATACTTGCATAAGAAGGGGGCGAGAAAATGAAAGTTGCTACTATATCAGAACGCCTAAAGACAATTATGGCGGCGCGTGGATTGAAACAGGTGGATGTAATAAATCTTGCCAAACCATATTGCGATTACCACAATGTATATCTAAAAAAATCTTCTCTCAACCAATATATAAGTGGGCACGCAGAACCTGGCAAGGAGCGCTTGAAAATATTAAGTTTGGCGCTGGATGTTTCAGAAATGTGGCTGTTGGGATATGATGCTCCAATTGAAAGAGAGCTATCCGAAGAAGATAATATGGTGTTGCGTCCCTCTTTTCATCGAAAAAAGCCAATTAAGGATATCATTGTATCAAAGGAACGCGCTTTGCCTTACATTCGCCCCATCGCGCGCAAGCGTCTGCCGATGCTCGGTAACGTAGCGTGCGGCGAGCCGACCTTTGCAGACGAGCAACACGACGCCTACGTAGATGCCGTCGATGGCGTGGATGCGGATTTTTGCCTGACCGCAAAAGGTGACAGTATGATCAACGCGCGGATCTTTGACGGCGACATTCTTTTTGTCAAGCAGCAGGAGAGCGTGGATGACGGCGAGATCGCCGTGGTGCTGATCGAGGACGAAACCACCGTCAAGCGCGTATATTACGATAAGGAAAACAACGTGCTCACGTTAATGCCCGAAAATCCCACCCACAAACCGATGCGCTTCGAGGGCGCGAAGCTGGACCAGATCCGCATCCTCGGCAAAGTCGTGTCGGGGCAGTATGTCGTGAAATGAGGGAAGAAGAATATGGCGAAAAGACCCATTGTATCTAACAAAGTCGTGGAACGAAGCATAGGAACGCGAATGTATAAAAGGGAATTGGAGAAATACAACATTTGTACGCAAGCCAGCGTTTCCTTTCAAACGTTGCCACCGTTTTATGAAATCGAAGCGGTTACCTTTGATCCCGAAACAAGAGCGGCGGCAATCACTTTCCTTGTTTCAAAAGTGAAAGGGATGGCCACGTATCCTGTTGCCGTCACACCAAAACTGCGAAATTACATGCACGATTACAATGAAACGGTAGAGCGGGAGCTTCGCGCCATTACTTTAACAAACGAGGTGCTTGAAAATTTAACGCGCCATCACGATGAACTTATCGCGCGGTTTGCAATCGACATCGTTGGCACAATAAAAAACGCTGATATTTATCCGTCTTGGTTTGTCGAGGAGATCGCCACGGGTGACTTGAATTTTGAAGTCGAGAAGGCATACAAAGGAATAGAATTTTTTAAGAGGGCGCTGAAAGAAGGAGAGAAAGATCTTTGCGCACAAATTGAAGCTCAAAGTGATTTTATCGGCAGGGCGGAGGCCGCAAAAAGGGAGAACGAGCGCGTGATTTTTGAAAGTGGGGAATTGTGTGGGAATATGCTTCAAAATCCGGGTGCTTACTTCAAATTCCCCTTGTTTGCAAAGATGAGAGCGCGAAAAAAGATTGAAGCCCTCCAATTACAAATAGATAGCTTGAAATCAGCTCTTGTAGATTTGTCAAAGAAAATATCCGAGGCAGAGGAAAAAAAGCAAAAGCTGCGTCAAGATATGCAAGAGTTATTGTGGTCGTATGAAGAAGCCATCGAGAAAGAAAACGCAAAAATAGAAAAAGCGCGAGCACGCTACCAGCGTATCATGAATAGCATTATTCCGCTGGCGTAAACGCTTTGCCAAATTTAAGGGAGGATATTATGGAAAATAACAAAATACGCACACTGCTGTATGTAAATCTCTTTGCTACCGTGCTGCTCATCGTTCTGGTTGTTCTTTTGCTGAAATGGACGATACCGAGTACGAGGTATGAGAACTATGAAGTCAGAATAGATGGTTCATACAAGGGAGTTGTGGGATGGGTTACGGATTTGCCCGGGGATAAAATTCGAATCGCATATAAAACTTATGGGGGCGAGTTTGTCGTTTGTGAATTCTATGAAGATCGCGTCACGTTCCAAAAACCACTCCAACCCAGCTATTAAACCGTCGCATTGTCATGAAAGGGGTGAGATGCCTTGGAT
Source organism: Eubacteriales bacterium (assembly GCA_045661185.1). Taxonomy (GTDB): domain Bacteria; phylum Bacillota; class Clostridia; order Oscillospirales; family CAG-272; genus UMGS1865. Next base: position 36,724 of record JAZRFD010000007.1, read on the forward strand.
TTACTAAAAATCGTCGCCGCTTACATCCGCGTATCAGGATCTCGTTACATTCAAAAAGCCGGGCACTTAATAACCATTAGAACCGTGAAAGGAGTTGATCCATATCGCAACGCGTAGAGCAAACGGTACGTGGCGCGCGCAGGTGTTCGTAGGGTACGATGAGAACGGCAAGCGAAAATACGAATCCTTTGAAGCCGACACGGAGGATGAAGCGGACTATCTCGCCCTTGCCTATAAGCTGGGGAAGGGGAAAAAGACGAGAGAAAAAATCACCCTGCGTGCCGCGATGGATGCGTACATCGCTTCGCGCGAAGGAGTGTGCTCTCCCTCCACCATTGAAACTTACCGCAAGGTAATGCGCAATTTTGGCGATTTCCTCAACACGCCGATCGATAAGATCGACACCCAATCTCTTCAATTTGCGATAAGCGAATATTCGATGCGCCCAAAGAAGGTGCTGCACAATGGGGATGGAAGAATATCTTCGAAGACGGTGCGCATGGCGTATACCTTTATCAACACCGTCTTGAAGAGCCGAGGTGTCAAAATAGAGGGCGTTCGGCTGCCGCCCAAGCAAAAGCCGAAATACGCAACGCCTTTCGAGAGTGACCTTGCAAAGATTTTCGCCGCCACAAGAGGAAAAAGCTGTGAATTGCCGGTGCTGCTTGCCGTGTGGTGCTCTTTGAGAAGAGGAGAGGTCTGCGGCTTGAAGTATTCCGACGTGAATTACGAGAGAAAGACAATCAGGGTCGAGCGCACAAAAATATGGGTAAACGGGACGGAGTATACGAAGCCCCCAAAGACATACGGATCGGACCGAGAGATCTTTTTGCCCGATTATATCGCGCAGCTTATCAAGCAAAAGAAAGAGAAGGACGGCGGCGAGTACATTATCACGGTCAAGGGGGATACCATTGGCAAGGGGTTTAGGTATTGCTTGGAGGTCGCAGGTGTACCGCATTGCCGCTTTCACGATTTGCGTCATTCGTTTGTTTCTGTTCTCCACAAGCACGGCATACAAGACGAATATTTGCAGGCCATCGGCGGATGGGAAAATCCGCACATTATGAATGCCGTTTACAAACAGCGAGCCGAGGAAGAGAATAGGCGGCGCAGCGAACGCGTCGACGAGGTATTTATGAGCATCTTGCAACCAAATGCAACCACGCAATCATAAAAAACACAGTATTTGTGCGGTATAGAAGATAATGCATAGGAGTTCGATTCTCCTCGGGTCCACCAAATACGGAAAAAACTCGCAAAGTCAGTGTTTATGCGGCTTTGCGGGTTTTCTTTGGTTTT
>JAZRFD010000008.1:0-13793 GCA_045661185.1 Eubacteriales bacterium
AACGTGCACTACAAGCCCCTGCCCTTGCATACGGCATACAAGGCACTCGGCTTTGATATTAAGGACTATCCGAACGCTTACGCCCACTTTGCAAACGAAATCTCCCTCCCCCTTCACACCTGCCTTACGGACGAGCAGGTCACATATGTAATCGAAAATTATATCGAGGTTTTAGGAGCTTTCAAAAATGTATAAAATTTCCAGATGTGGTACCCCCCCCCCAGTTCTTCAAGATTTCCTCTATTCTGTACGATTGCGGCAAGGACATGGCGAAGAAATACGATCTGCACCATTGGGATAATTCCCGTTTTAAAACATGGATCATCGTCGCGCTCTGCGTTCTAAAAAACCGTGTTTACTTGGTAGAAGACGAGAGCGGCAAAGCCATTGCCACCTTCCAAACGCATCGTGCCGGGGATGCCATGCGCTTTGAAAAGCTTGCGACCTCGCCCTCGTACGCAGGTCGCGGTGTTGGAAGCTTTTGCATCGAGCAGATAGAAGCGCTCGCCAAAAAGGACGGTTGTGCCAAGGTCTGCATGGAGGTGTACTCCCCCAGCGAACACGCACTGCACTTTTACGAAAAACGCGGATATACGGCATGCGGCACAACGCAAACGCTGAAATACTCCGAGATCAAGATGGAAAAACAGATCTGAAAGGATTCGTATGAAAAAAATTCTGATCATAGGTGCCGGCTTTTTGCAGGCATTTGTCATTCGCAAGGCCAAAAGCATGGGATACACGGTTTTGGCAGTGGATGCTAATCCGAACGCCATCGGCTTTGCAGACGCAGACACGCATGCGGTAATCAACATTGTGGATCAGGAGGCGTGTCTTGCATATGCCAAGGAACAAAAGATCGACGGCGTTTTGACCGCCGCTACCGACTATGGTGTTTTGACCGCCGCATATATCGCGCAAGAAATGGGACTGAACGGCCTTCGCTATGAGGTCGCGCAGCTCATCAAAAACAAATACAAGATCAGAAAATGTCTTTATGAGAACCACGTGGATGACACCGAGCAGGCATACGAAGTCAACGCCCAAACGGATCTTGAGGCGCTTAGCGCTTCTCTGAAATACCCCGTCATGGTCAAACCCTGCGATGGGTCGGGAAGCCGCGGCGCCGCGCGCGTGGACACCCCCAATGCGCTTGCAGATGCATGCCGCGTCGCAATGGATGCGTCGATCACGCACCGCGCAGAAATTGAAACCTTTATCTTCGGCCGCGAATACGGTGCGGAAAGCCTTGTTGTAAACGGTGAGGTACACGTACTGGGCGTGATGAAAAAATGGATGACCGAGCCCCCTTATTACGCAGAGCTTGGTCACGCGATCCCCTCCGAGCTTCCTTCCGAAACCGAGGCGCGCGTAAAAGCGTACGTCAAGCACGCCATCGAGGCACTGGGCATCAATTTCGGTTCGGTCAACATGGATATGCTGATCACGCCCGACGGAAAGGTCTATATCATTGACATCGGCGCGCGGATGGGTGGCAACATGATAGGGCCCTGCATCATTCCTTACGGAACGGGCATTGCGTATATGGAGAATATGATCCGCAATGCGGTTGGCGATCCCGTGGATCTGACCCCCGCGGAACACAGCGCGGTCGCAACGCGGCTCTTGGCGTTCACCGAGGGCACAGTCAAGCGGCTGCCGAATTTTGATGCGCTGGAAAAGAAATACGGCGTGGAAATCTATCACCATTTGGAAATCGGTCAAGAGGTACACACCTATCGCACAAACCTTGACGGCTGCGGGTATATTATTGCACGTGCCGACAGCACCGCAAAAGCCGTGGAGCACGCAGACGCGGCACTTCGTGAGATTCGAAATACGATATTTGATTGATGGAGGAAGCCATGACAGAAGAAAAGGTTGCAGCGGTAACGCCTGCCGAGGAGCTTTATAATGCGGGCAAGCACAAGCGCGGATATAAGGGCTTTTATCAGCGCGGAATCAAGCGTCTGCTTGATATCATCGTCTGTCTAATCGCTCTCCCCTTTGTTCTGCTTGTCACTATTCCGATCGCGATCATCATTAAGATCGAGGATCGCGGCCCTATCTTTTACAAATCTAAACGCATCGGACGAAATTTCAAGGAATTCAACATGCTGAAATTCCGCTCGATGAAGGTCAATGCGCCGGACCTGAGAAATGAAGACGGCAGCACCTATAATTCCGAGAATGACCCCCGCGTCACGCGCATCGGCAAATTTATGCGCGAAACCAGCCTCGACGAGCTTCCGCAGTTTTTCAACGTCCTGTTCGGTCAAATGAACATCATCGGCCCCCGCGCCGGTGACGTGGAGTCGAAGGATACATACGAGGAGGACGAAAAGGACAAGCTTCTCGTGCGTCCCGGCATCACGGGATATACGCAGGCATACTACCGCAACGGTCTCGGTGTGCGTGAAAAGCGCCTGTATGATGCTTGGTATGCCCACAACGTGTCCTTTGGCCTTGACGTAAAAATCTTTTTCAAAACCATCGCAACCGTTCTCAAGAGAGAAAACGTGTATACAAATAGCGAGAACACAACTACAGAAAACGCGCGGAAAGAAAAGCAAGAGCAGGAGATGCACTGATATGAAAAAGATTTTGTTTATTTCAAACCTTTCAAGCAGAATCACCTCCTTTGCAACCGCCAGCATCCATGCCGCCGACTCTGTCGACATGGATTTTTATCACGCCGCCAATTGGTCGCAGGCGCCCGCGGGGCAAATTGCGGCAGATGAGCAAGCATACAATATTCACATTAACGACGTCGCCATCAATCGCTCCCCCTTTTCGCGCTCCAATATTAAGGCGTATCGACAGATCGTGGGTCTGATCAAGAACGAAAAAATTGATTATATCCATTGCAATACCCCCGTGGGTGGGCTTCTCGGTCGCCTTGCGGGCAAAAAGTGCAAGGTGAAAAAGGTAATCTATCAAGCGCACGGCTTCCATTTTTACAAAGGCGCACCTAAGAAAAACTGGATGCTCTATTATCCGATTGAAAAATGGCTGGCGCGCAAGACCGATGCGATCATTACCATGAATCAAGAGGATTACGAAGTAGCTCAAAAGTTCAAGCTCCGCCGCAACGGGAAGGTCTATTTCGTCCACGGCGTGGGCATTACCCTTTCCGAGTACGTGGGATTGAGTGAGCAGCGTGCAAATAAACGCGCCGAGCTGGGAGTGTCGGATAACGACATTGTTCTAATCTCTATGGGAGACCTGATCGTGCGCAAAAATTATGCCACCGCGATCCGTGCAATTGCAAAAGCGAACGATCCGCGCCTGCAGTATATGATCTGTGGCAAGGGTCCCGAGCTTGAAAGATTGCAAGCCCTGGCATGCGAGCTTGGTGTAGAATCACAGGTTCACTTCCTTGGATTCCGAAACGACATCAAGGAGCTTTTGACCGCAGCCGATCTGTTCCTGTTTACGACACTGCAAGAAGGGCTTCCGCGCTCCATGATGGAAGCAATGGCAAGCGGGCTCCCCTGTCTCGCTTCCCGTATTCGCGGAAACGTGGATCTGATCGACGAGGGCAAGGGCGGCTATCTTTGCCCCTCCACCGACGACACGGCATTTGCCGACGCGCTTACAAAGCTGGCCTCCGACCCCAATCTGCGCGCCGAAATGCGCGCTTATAACCTTAAAAAAATCAAGGAATATGATATCTCCGTTGTGGAAAAGGAAATGGAAGCAATCTACCAAGAGGTCTTGGACAAATAATTTTTAAAGGGACTATTATGAAGGTTTTACATTTATTGCAGAGCGGTCACTTTTCCGGTGCCGAAAACGTAGTCTGCCAAATTATTGGCATGTTCAAGGACGACCCCGATATTGAAATGGTCTATTGTAGCCGCGACGGGCAGATTCGCGAGGCATTGGAGGAACGTGGCATCACGTTTGCCCCCATGACAGCCCTTTGCACCGACGAGTTAAAACGCGTGATTCAAGAACAACGCCCCGACATCATTCATGCGCACGATATGCGCGCTTCCTTTGTGGCGGCACGCGTATGCGGCAAGATCAAGCTCGTTTCGCACATTCACAATAACGCGTTTGATTCGCGCGGGATATCCGCAAAATCCATTGCCTACCTCTTGGCAGCAAAGAAAGCACAGCATATTTTCTGGGTATCAAAAAGTGCTTATAACGGCTATGCCTTCCACAACATGTTCAAAAAGAAGAGCGAGGTACTGTATAACATCATCAGCATCCCCGCGCTATATGAAAAAATGGCACTTGACACCAAGAATTACTCTTATGACGTGGCATACGTGGGGCGTTTAAGCGAACCAAAAAATCCGCAGCGCTTGATGCAGGTGCTTGTCAAGGTCGCAGCCAACTATCCCGATGTGAAGGTTGCGGTTGTGGGAACAGGTGAATTAGAGGCGGAAGCAAAAGCGCTTTGCCACGAGCTTGGCTTGGACGAAAACGTGGATTTTCTCGGTTTTCAAAGCAATCCACTCAAGCTCTTGCACGATGCCAAGGTTATGGTCATGACCTCGCGCTACGAGGGCACACCTATGTGCGCTTTGGAAGCAATGGCACTGGGCGTTCCGATCGTCAGCACCCCCACGGATGGGCTGTGCGAGTTGGTTGACGACGGAGTGAACGGTTATCTTTCAAACGATGATGACATTTTGGCACAAAGCATCCTTCAATTGATCCGTGACAAACAGCTTCAAAGCGAATTTTCAAGCCGCATCCGCGAAAAGGCGGAAAGGCTGAATGACGTTGCGAAATACAGAAAAAAAATATTGGAAGCATACGAGGGTTGAAATGTACAGTTTTATTATTGAGTCAAAGGGCGTGGCAGACCTGTCTGTTACCGGCACTTACATGAATATCGTCAAAACAGCTTGCGAATCTGTAGGTGACGTAGAGTCGGTAAAAAAAGGAGAACACGCGTCCAACAAAAAGAACTTTATCGTAACCGATACGATTCAAGCCGCACTCTCCTATTTTCTGAAGGGCTACAAGAACCATATCGTTTGGATGCAGGGCACCGTTCCCGAAGAATCCTATATGCGAAACCACTCCCGTCTCCGTTTGAAGGTTTGGAGCATGATGGAAAAATTTGTTCTCAAGCGCGCAAAGCTTCTTTTGCTCGTTTCGGATGCCATGCTCCATCATTATGAAGCAAAATATAAGCTCAAACTGGCTCACAAAAGCGTAATCATGCCCTGCTTTAACGAAACCGAGCTTGTTGAAGGCGCATTTGAGGAAAAGAAATACCAAGAAAACAATTTTGTATACGTGGGTAGCCTGCACGCTTGGCAATGCTTCGAGCAAACCGTTGCACTTTATTCAAAGGTGGAAAAGGCATCTCCCACACCAACTGCATTCCATGTCTTTACGTTTCAAAAGGAACAGGCAACAGAAATTTTGAAGAAGCATAATATCCAAAACTATTATGTGGATTGTGTTGGAAAGGACGAGCTTTCCGAGCGCATTAAGGGCATGAAATATGGCTTTGTTTTGCGCGAGGATTGTACTGTAAACAACGTAGCAACACCCACAAAATTCTCAAATTACCTCGCAAACGGCATCATTCCCATCTACAGCAGCGCGCTTAAGTCCTTTGCACAGTACGATCAGCAATCTCTTGGCATCGTTTGTGAATTGAATGATACCGAAACCGGGGTGGCAAACATTCTGGAGCACACAGCAAAACCGCTATGTGCCGATGAAATTCGCAAGCAATGTCAAAAAGCATTTGATACATACTATAACAAAGATGCTTATATTCAGAGAATCGCAGCCAAATTAAAAAAATAAAACGTTGGAGAAAACCATGAAAACAGTAATGCTTGTCTTCGGAACGAGACCCGAAGCCATCAAAATGTGTCCTCTTGTAAACGAACTGAAAACGAGAGAGAATGTCAAAACCGTTGTTTGCGTCACGGGCCAGCACCGCCAGATGCTTGATATGGTGCTTGATACGTTCAAGGTCGTGCCGGATTATGACCTTTCGATCATGAAGGCAGGGCAGACTCTGTTTGACATTACCACCAATATTTTGAACAAGATTGGTGCTGTTCTGGACGAAGTAAAGCCCGACGTGGTTCTGGTTCACGGTGACACGTCCACCACGTTTGTGACCGCACTTGCTTGCTTCTACAAGCAGATCGCAATCGGACACGTGGAGGCGGGGCTACGTACGTATAACATCTACAGCCCGTATCCCGAGGAATTCAACCGTCAGGCGGTTTCGATCATTTCCAAGTATAATTTCGCCCCCACCGAGTTTTCCCGCGCAAACCTTGTCAAGGAAGGAAAGGACGAGGACAGCATTTATATTACGGGTAACACCGCGATCGACGCATTGAAAACGACCGTTCGCGAGGATTACACGCATCCTGAGCTGGAATGGGCAAAGGATAGCCGTTTGATTATGATCACAGCACACCGCCGTGAGAATCTCGGCGAGCCGATGCACAATATGTTCCGCGCGATCCGCCGAGTGATGGACGAGCATCCCGATGTCAAGGCAATCTATCCCATCCACATGAATCCCGTCGTTCGACAGGCGGCGGATGAGGAGCTGGGCGGGTGCGACCGCATCCGCATCATTGAGCCCCTTGAGGTGCTTGATTTCCACAATTTCCTAGCGCGTAGCTTTATGATTCTGACCGATAGCGGCGGAATTCAGGAGGAGGCTCCGTCCCTTGGTAAGCCCGTTTTGGTCATGCGTGACACGACGGAGCGCCCCGAGGGCATCAAGGCGGGAACCTTGAAGCTGGTTGGCACCGACGAGCAGGTGATTTACGAGAACTTCAAGCTGTTGCTGGAAGATCCGGCGGCGTATGACGCCATGGCTCAAGCAAGCAACCCGTACGGAGACGGCTTGGCTTGCAAGAGAATTGCTGATATTTTGGAGTTTGGAAAAACCGATATATGAAAAAAATTTTATTCGTCATCAACCACATGAAAGTTGGCGGCATTCAAAAATCTCTGCTGGAGCTTTTAAAGGCGCTGGCACAGGAGCCCGAATACGACGTTTCCCTCTTTTGCTGCACACCCACGGGCGCGTATATGGAACGCATTCCCACGTCCGTTCACATCCTGACCGAAAACCCGTATGCACGCATTCCCGAGCAGGCGCTTGGTACGTGCCGTAAGCAGGGCAAAAAATACTACCTTTTCCGCGCATTTGCAGCCTTGTGGAGCCGTGTGCTTGGAAAGGGCTTTCCCACCCGCCTTTTGTGCTCAAAAATCGGAACGCTTCCGGGTGAATACGACGTTGCAATCTCCTATTCGCAACCCATTGCCGACAAGGAGTTTTGCAATTTGACCAATGAGATCGTCCTGAACTGCTGCCGTGCCAAGAAAAAGGTCACTTTTGTGCATTGTGACTTCGGCTCGTACGGCGGAAACACCAAGCGAAACCGCAGGCTTTACAAAAAGTTCGATACCATCGCAGCCGTTTCCGACAGCGTTGGGCGTCGATTTGCGGAAATCGTTCCCGACGTTAAGGATCGCGTTCAAACGGTCTACAACTGCTGCGACACCGCAGAAATCCTGCGCATGGCAGAGGAAGCTCCCGTAGCATATCAAAAGCCGACGATTGTAACAGTCGCGCGCCTGAGCCCCGAAAAGGGACTTTTGCGTTGCGTTCCCCTTTTTGCGCGTCTGCGCGATGCAGGTGTGGACTTTGAGTGGCACATTGTGGGCGGCGGCAATCTGCAACACCAGTTGGAAAACGCCATTGCGGAGCACGCAATGCACAAACACATCATTCTTGAGGGTGAGCAGACCAATCCGTATCGCTACATCAAGAATGCAAACTATTTATTGCTTGCCTCCTTCCACGAGGCAGCCCCGATGGTCTTTGACGAGGCAATGACGCTGTCTGTTCCGATCCTGACCACGGCAACCCTCTCGGCAAAGGAGCTGGTAGAGGATCGCCAAACGGGACTGGTTTGCGGTGGAGATGACGACGCACTTTATACAATACTACAAAACGCACTGACACAGAAAGACTTAACATTCACTACTCACATCCCAAGCAACGCGACATGCATAGCACAATTCCGCGCGCTGTGCGGATCATAACGGAGGAACGTCTATGACAAACGTATATACCAACGACAGCAACCGTAACCGCGGCTCGCTTGTTATTACCAAAAATCGCCTGCAAGCCATTTGCCTTGTGCTCCTTGTGGCGGCAACTGCAATATTGCTGGTAATGCGAGATGTGAACGGAACTAACGTCAATAAGTATATTTTCGTCGTGTTCGCGCTCATCGGTGCCATAGCACTACCGCTTGATAAATTCACATACTTGATGTGTTTCTTTTTCCCTCTATACGTGGGGCTTCCAGGAAACTATATCACCTTGATCTATCTTGCAAAATTCATCCCCTTATTACCGCGTTGGAAAATAAAAGGCAGCAGCCTTTTGGCAGCCATTGCCATTGCCATGTTTACGCTCTTGCAAAACGTATTCTTTGAGCAAATGGGGCTCGTTCCAATGATGATCATTCCGAGCGTTTTCCTGGTTTTGCTCCTGTTCTCAAATCTGGTCGAGCTTGATTCCACAAAAATGGCATTGTATTTTGCGCTCGGCACCACAGCGGTTGGCTTGATCATGCTGTTTGCAACGCTGAACGAATATGAAATGACAGATCTGCTAAATCTGAGCACCCGTCTGGGCGCCGCCAACACCGAATACACAGATGAAATGATCATGAATGTTAGTATCGACCCGAACTATTTCGGTATGTTTGCTTTGACGGTCATTTCCACCTCCATGCCGCTCCTATTTCAAAAGAGAACGCCTAAATTGACAAAAATCCTATTGTTAGCTTCTTTAGTCGCCTGCGTTGCGGTCGCCTTTATCGGCCTTTCCAGAACGTTCCTTTTGGTCTTGCTTGTTTGGGTGGTACTGTATCTGATTTCGCAGCGCAACTTCAAGGCGCTTGCATTAACCGTTGTTTTGGTTGCATTGGGTGCTTTTTTGATCTCCACGTTACTCCCGGATGTTCTGCGCGCACTTCTGTCAAGATTCCGCGATGCCGACGTGATGACCGGAAACAACCGCACAGAAATCATTCGCAAATTCCTTCCTATGTGGCTTGAAAACCTCGGCTCCCTTCTGTTTGGCGTTGGCATGTTCAACTGTAACGTTCACTGCATGCCGTTACAATATCTGTTTGGCGGCGGAATTGTTCTTTCAAGCTTTATGCTGCTGTTTGCATTCACATTGTTCAACGGAAGTCGGCAGCGCCATACGTTTTCGGAATACCTCCCCATGCTGATTGTGATTGCCCTCAGCTTTACCCTTCCCATGGCAAATCTTTTGAATTTTATGTTCCCCCTCATCTTGGTTGGATTATATATAAAATATTCAAAAAAGGAGTCTTAAATGAAAAAGATCAAGCGCATCATCGGACGTTTTCTATACACCTTCGCATCCCATCTCCCCCCCTCTTTTTCCCGCATTCATATCGGTCAAAAAGCAATTCGCGCGTTGTGTGGAAAATTGATTCTTGCTAAATGCGGCAAACAAGTAAACATTGAAAAAAACGCTGTTTTTGCCTCTTCAATTGAGCTTGGAGATCGCTCCGGACTGGGCTTAAATTGCAGAATTGCCGGCAAGGTCATCATCGGTAATGATGTCATGATGGGGCCAAACGTATCTATGTACCCCACCAACCATGCGTTTGATCGAACTGATGTTCCAATGGCGGAACAAGGCTTCACCCCCGAAAAACCCATTACAATCGGAAACGATGTTTGGATCTGTGCAAACAGTATCATCCTCAGCGGAGTGACAGTTGGAAATGGCGTTATTATCGGTGCCGGCGCAGTGGTAACTAAGGATGTGCCCGATTACGCCATTGTCGGCGGAAACCCCGCAAAAATTATAAAATACAGAAAGGCATCAGAAGAATGAAGGTCGGAATTTTAACATTCCCCGGCTCTCCCAGCCACGGAGCATCATTGCAAATGTTTGCATTATATCAAACATTGCGTGAAAAAGGTGTTGAAGTTGAAATTATCAACTATATTCCCAAACATGTAATTCATTCGCGCTCACATAAAAAAAACATCAAAACTCATTTAATCGCTTTTGCATCAAAATTCTTCGTAAAAAGTGCAAAACCCGCCTTTGAGCGCTTCGAGGCACAGTTGAATAAATACCCCTCCATTCCCGCTGAAAGCACCGAGCAGATGCAAGAGCTTGCCGCACGCTACGATCGCATTATCGTGGGCAGTGATCAAGTATGGAACCCCGCCGTAACAGGCAATGACATGAATTATTATCTTGCTTTTTCCCAAAATACTGCACAAAAAGCATCCTATGCTCCCAGCTTTGGCGTTGCAAGCGTGGCAGATGCCGACAAGGAGCAAATTGCATCTCTTCTTTCCGATTTCACCTATCTTTGCGCACGCGAGAAGCGCGGGGCTGAGATCATTGCGGAGCTGACGGGTAAAAGCGTTCCCGTGGTAATTGATCCCACGATGCTGGTTTCCAAAAGTAATTGGCTGAAGCAGCAAACAGCGGTGAAGCTCCCCGCTCAAAAATACGTATTGCTCTACACCATCAAGCCCTCGCCCTCTTTAAAGCGTTTTGCCAAAGCATTTGCTGACAAGCACGGGCTGCGTCTTGTGACAATTGGCGGACGTTTGCGTGAATTCATTACCAAAAAAGAGCTATATCCCGTATCCGGTATCGGCCCCTCCGAGTTCTTGAATTTGGTCAACAGTGCGGAATACGTGATCACCAATTCTTTTCACGGCAGTGCGTTTTCTATCATTCTGGAAAAAAACTTTTACGTTGAATATTCCTCGGATACCAATTCACGACTGACAAATATCGTAAAGACCTTTGAACTGGAGAATTGCGTTGTAACAGACGAATCGCTAAATCTCCCGCCCGTAAAGGTCGATTATGAAAAGGTAAACCCCATTTTACAGGAAAAGCAACGCGAAGCGTTGACTTATCTGAACAAAGTAATATCGGAGTCGTTATGAACAGAACGCAAAAATTTGCATTGAACACCCTGAGTGCGGCACTGTCGCACATCATTGTGTTAATTGCCGGGCTGATCACGCCAAGACTGATGATCACCACGTACGGCTCGGAGATCAACGGCCTGGTCAGCTCGCTGAATCAATTTATCACGTATATCATGCTTGTGGAAGCAGGCATTGGCGGTGCGGCAATTTTTTCGCTCTACAAGCCGCTTGCCAAAAAGGATGAGTACAGTGTTAGCTGTATCGTAACTGCGGCTCGCAAAAGCTATCATCAGGCGGGCTATATCTTCTCCGCCGGCATTTTTGCACTTGCAGTCATTTATGGCTTGGTTGCTTCCACCCCTAATCTATCTTTTGGCACTATTTTTCCGCTCGCTCTGATCCTTGGCGTGAACGGATGTCTGGATTTCTTCCTTGTATCGGGATACCGCGTGCTCCTAACTGCAGATCAACGCTCCTACGTTACCTCAACAATCGGCATATGCCAAACAATTCTGCGCACGCTGATCATCTGTCTGCTGGCGTTTGCGCACGTCAACGTTGTTCTTCTGTATGCCATTTCGGTCATTCCCGCATTTTTAAAGGCGGCAATGATCCTTGCATACGGAAAAAGAAAATACAAGTATCTTGATCCCTCCGCGCCTCCCGATAAAACCGCTCTGCAAAAAAGATGGGATGTGATCTATCAGCAGATCCTTGGTGCGGTTCAAGTGGGTGCGCCCACCGTTATTTCCACAGTGCTACTGAACTTGAAGATGGTCAGCGTATACTCGGTTTATAACATGGTCATTTCGGGAATCAATAGCGTATTGAGTATTTTTATTTCGGGACTTCCCGCAGGATTTGGCGAGCTCATTGCCAAGCGCGAGGATGAAAACCTAAGAAAAACGGTTTCTCAATTTGAGGTTGCCTATTATTTTCTCCTCTCCATCACTTACGGCGTTACCTTCGTGATGATATTGCCCTTTGTTTCTTTGTACACCACAGGCATTACAGACGTCAATTATTATTATCCGCTCTTTGCCTTTGTGATTGTGCTCAATGGACTATTGTATAACATCAAAACGCCACAGAGTATGCTGATTCAATCGGCAGGCATGTACAAGGAAACACGTTGGCGCGTCACCATTCAGGGTATAATTATTCTGGTTTTCGGTGTTGCTCTCGGCATTCCCTTCGGATTGCCCGGTATTATGATCGGCTCCTGCCTTTCCAACCTCTACCGCACCATTGATCTTCTCTATTTCACTCCCAAGTATATCACACATACCACCCCTTGGAAATCCATCATTCGCATGCTTGTCGTAATCATTAACCTTGTTTTGATCGCGCTCCCCTCCTTCATTTGGAAAATTCATACAACAAGCTATCTTTTCTGGGCTATATACGCAATTGTCTACTGCATTTGGGCATTGATTGTTGTAACACTTACCACACTGCTGACCGACAGACGCAATTTCTTTGCTCTGTTAGCGCGCTTGAAGGGGATGTTCAAACGAAAAGCATTAAAATCCAATTAAAGGGAACCAATTATGATCCAAATTACAGATAAAAGTAAATGCTGCGGCTGCTCTGCGTGTGCATCCGTGTGCCCCAAGGCCGCCATTACCATGAAGTCGGATGCAGAGGGCTTCGCATATCCGGAAATTGACACCGCATTGTGTGTGAATTGCGGAATATGTGATAAGGTCTGCCCGCTAACACATTCGCTTGATAACACGCTTCTTTCCACCTATGCCGTACAGCATAAGGTGCAAGACGTTTTAACGCAAAGCACCTCCGGTGGCATGTTTACTGCACTTTCCGATTTGGTTTTGCGGGAAAACGGCGTGGTTTACGGTGCCGCGTTTGACGGTAGCATGGTAGTACGCCATATGCGTGCCACAACGACCGAGGAGCGAGATCGAATGCGCGGCTCTAAATACGTACAGAGCGATGTTAACGGTGTGTTTTCCTGTGTAAAAGCCGATCTTGCCGCAGGCTTGCGCGTGCTCTTTGTCGGCACACCGTGTCAAGTAGACGGTCTCAAACACTTTCTTGGAAAAAATACGAAGGGCTTGATCTGCTGTGATCTAATCTGCCACGGCGCACCCAGCCCGTTAATATTTGAAGAGCATTTGCACTTTTTGGAAAGAAAAAAACGCAAAAAGCTAAAAGCTTACCACTTTCGTCCCAAGCGTTGGGGATGGCACGTACATCGCGAAATGGCGGTATTTGAAGACGGTCGCGAATATCACTCGCGCGTGTGGTCGGATCTGTGGCAAACCATCTACTACGGGCGGCTCGCCACGCGTCCCTCGTGCCACGATTGCCATTACTCCAATCTCTCGCGCCCGGGAGATCTCTCCATCGGCGATTGCCGCGGTATTGACAGGGTTTCGTCAGCCTTCAAAAGCGATGACGGCGTTTCGCTGGTCCTTGTGAACACACCGCTCGGCCAAGCGCTTTTTGAGCAGCTCTCTGACAAGCTGCTCGTAGAAAAGATTGATATCGCGGACGTCATGCAGCCGCCCTTGAAGCAATGCAGTCAGCCGTCTGCAAGACGCACGCTGTTTTTTGAAACCTACAAAAAACACGGCTATAAAAAAGCGATCAACGCTTGTTTTGGACGCCTTTACGCGCCCAAATATTACATCAAAAAGCTTCTCAAACGATAGTTCAAAAGAAAGGAGGCGCGCCATGCCAACAATCGAACAAAAAATGATCGGTCTTTTGCAAAATGCGGTGACGGGGGCAGAGGTGGACGCTTCCCTTTATACCACGCTCTCGGACGAGGATCAAAAAAAGCTCTATGCGCTTGCAAA
>JAZRFD010000009.1:0-13545 GCA_045661185.1 Eubacteriales bacterium
GGAAGCAGCATCGCCTTGAAAAGATGTTTATACGCTTGTTTTTTCATATTCAATGCCCCTCCTTTCATCGAATCACAAAGGATTCACCGTCTGCGTCACGAATCGCTCTGACGGCGTCAATTGTAAAGTGGTTTGCCTCAACCGTGTACTGTCCCTTGACAGGGCCGCTTGCAAAAAGCTTGAGCGTGGTCGCGCTCTCGGGAGCAAGACCGACCTGCTTTAAGGTTTCCAGATTGACGATCGCGCCATTGTCAAAATAGCCGTCAAACGAGCATACGTCCAAGCGGGCAATCGAAGGATCCTCCGCAGGAGCTGCGGGGGCAGGCGCGGGAGCGGGTGCTTCCTCTACCCCTTCATCCTCGGCTTCAGGCTCTTCCTCGTAGTATTCCGCATCCTCGGCCTCAGCCTCCTCGTAATACCCCTCGTCCTCAACGTCAACCTCTTCGTATTCTTCCTCAGCATCGGCTTCGAGTTCTTCCTCGTAGTATTCCTCAGCCTCGACTTCGGGCTCTTCCTCGTAGTATTCCTCAGCCTCGACTTCGGGCTCTTCCTCGTAGTATTCCTCGGTCTCGGCTTCGGGCTCTTCCTCGTAGTATTCCTCGGTCTCGGCTTCGGGCTCTTCCTCGTAGATTTCCTCGGCCTCGGCTTCGGGTTCTTCCTCGTAGGTCTCCTCCACCTCTGCAGCGGGAGCTTCTTCTATAATCTCCTCAATGGGTTCTTCCACAATAGGCTCGTCCACAACGGGCTCGTCCGCGGGCGATTCCTCTGCGGGCTCTGCCACCGCCTCGATCACCGCAACAGGGGGCGTGCTCTCGGTCAGCTCTGCCGTATACTCGGTCTGCTGTACGGGCATGCCGCCAACGTAGCGCTCGGTGTAGTGGCGCTCGGTGGTTTTCACGGTTTCGTGCGAGGTCGTCACCGTGGTAGACGTGGGCGTAGAGGTCACAACAACCTCGGGCTCCGGGGCGACGGGCTCTTCTTCGACGACGGGTTCTTCTTCGACGACGGGTTCTTCTTCGACGATCGTTTCTTCCTCGACGATCGTTTCTTCCGAGGCGGTGGGCGCCTCAACGGGCTGCTCGTCCGCCAGCTCCCATGTAAAGTTTGCGTTTGCGGGGATCACGCTGCCGTCCTCCTCGGGAAGCTCGGGCGCGTGGTCGGGAGCCAGCTCAAAGGTTGCGGCGGGCTTTTCCTCGCGCAAATACTCGCGGATCAGTCCGCGGCGCACCAGATCCTCGGTCGATTCAAACGGATACTGCTCCTCGTAATTGACCGCTTCAATATCAATGGGAGAAAGCCCCTGCTCCTCGCAGGTGCGCTGCACCAGCTCAAGTGCCAGCGTCAGCTTTCTCTGCGAGTTGACCTTGAACAGGAAGGGCGTCTCCGCGTATTTCTTCTTATCCCCCACGTCACGGCCGTGGTATGCGCTGTCCTCCAGCGTTGCGGGATCCAAAGCCAGATACAGATCCAAGGTGCGGTTGCGCACGTTGATCTTCGCGATCTGGGTGTGCTCGTTGGAGTAGCTGTTGATCGTCCAGGAGATGCGGTCCTTGTTGCCCTCGTAGGAAAGGAGCGCATTCTTGATCTCGCTGTAGTATTTCTTAACCTCGGGGCGTGCCTGAATCAGCTTTGCCTCAAAGCTCTTGCGGTAGCGCGCCACAATGTAGCAGCCCGTTTCCTCGTCAAAGCCGACGATACGCTCGCCGTTTCCAAACAGATCGCTGTCGTATTCATCATCGCCGCCGTCGCGCTCGTCGTCCTCGCGCGCCTCGCTGCCCTCTGCGTCAGCCTCGTCGATCTCGTCGTCCTCCTCGGTCTCGTCAACCTCGGGCTCGTCCTCGTCGATCTCCGCAAACGCGGGCGTGCTGTCGTCTGCATTCAAAACGGGGTTTTCAACCACCATTTCCTTTTCCATACGCAGCTGCGTTCCAAGCTTCATCAGCTCCGCAATCGCCTTGAGGATCTCCTCGGTCGCGGGGCTGTATTGCTGCTCGCCGCTCGCCGTGGTGGTGGTCGTGGTGTTGGTCTCCTTAATGACCTCGCGATAGGTCTCGGTAATATGCTTTTCGATCACGGGCACCTGACCTGCGGGGTAAGCCGAGCTATACACGGGAACACCGCTCGGTGCCGCCGCTACCGTTTCCTCGCGGCGCACGACCGCAACGGGCTCGTCCGCACGGAGTGCTTCTTCCACGGGCTCTGCGGGCAGCTCCTCGGCCCTCTCCTCGACGGTTTCTTCGACAGCTTCCTCGGCCGTCTCCTCGGATTCTTTTGCAAAGAGCTCCTCGATGTACGTCTCCTGCGCGTCATCATCAAGTACAACGTCGGCAACGGGACGCTCGTCCACTACCGCCTCGGGTGCTTCCTCGGGTGCTGCAACGAACTCCTCCGCGCGCTTGACGCGTGCCGCCAACGCGTACCCGCAGGCACGGTAGACAACCAGCAGAAGCACAAATACGCCGGCGCCAACCGCCGCGCAGACCGCCAACGCAAAAAGCGCGATCTGTGCCGCCATCGGTACGGCACCAAACATCAGAGCCGTGACCGCAAGCTGCGATCCCGTCCCCGGTCCGTATTCGTCACCGCCCTCGTCCTCGCGCGTCACCTGCTCGCTTCGCGCGTGGCGCATCTTACTGATGAGGATCGCGATGCCCGCGATCTCCACGCCAACCACACACGCCAACACGGCGATCGCGACCAAAAATGAGGTTTCCACGCTCATGATTGCTGCCGGTGCAAAAAAGTGTTGAAAGTACAAAATCCTGTCCCCCGTTCCGTCGGTTTTTTCCAACTTTTTCTCGTTCTCCCACATTTTGGGTATACGACCTTATTCTATAAGTATATTTTAACACAAACATAAAAAAGAATCAATAGCTTTATAAAATTTCTTCACATTTTTCGTATTTTTCATCGCAAAAAACGACGAAAAAGCGGGGGGCTCGCCACCGTTGGCGTTCCCTCCGCTTCGATTCGTTTTTTTCGTGATTTTTTTACAAAAAAGGCTTCAACGCCTGCTGCAATTCCGCGCACAAGGCACGCACGGCACCTCCGTCGCACGCCGCTCCGTCACCGTCAAAATCGGCACGGACACGCATCGCTTCCAAAAAGCGCCCAAGCGTATCAAAGCAAAGCGAGCTCACCGATGCTTGCTGCGCGTGCAGCTCGGTTTCCAAGGCTTCGCAAGCCGCGCACACCGCGCGCAACCGATCGGTAAAGCCAGAGAGGGCTTTTTCGTCGGATGAGTCGGTTGCCACGCGCTGTACGGCACAAGCGCGGTGTCGTGCTACAAATGCGCTGACGTAGCACGTGCGCAGGGTCTCGCCCACACGCGCGTAGTCCAGTAGGCTCTTCCGAATCACCCCGTGCCCCTCCTCCATTTTTGCAATAGCGCGGAGCAGAGCGGCATACTGCATGCTGTCCACACGCTCGCGAAAAAATGTACGTGGCACGGGCATGGCACGCATCGCGGCAAGCGCGGCCTCATGACAGACAAGCACCCCTCGACGCACCTCGGTACGCACCGCGTCCGCGCGTTCGGTCGCCGTCGCCACCGCACCCTCCAACACATGAGCCTCGGAATCCGTCACGCGCACAAATCGCGCGGGGTCCCGTCGGTAGTCCTCCGTGATCTCTTGAAGTGATGCCTCCGCCTCGGGGTTTTGCAAGGGGTCAAAGCGCATGCGCTTCCTCCGCGTCCTGGGCATAGTGAGACACGTGCAGCGCGCCGGGAAGATAGACCGCGTTCGCGGGAACCGCAAAGCGGATCGCGCGCTTGAGCACCTCTACCGTAAAGCGATTCTGCTTGACAAGCTCTCCGTCCAGCGAATACACAAAGCCGTCGGGGGCCTCAACCTCGATCTTCTTGCCTCTGCGATACTCGATATACTTTTCAAATCTTGCACTTTCCAGATGCACGCCCTTTTGATAGCTGCCCATCAGCTTTGCAAAGGTCAGACGCGACACGGGGCGCACAAGGCAGACCTCAAGGCGCCCGTCATTGGCAAGCGAGCGAGGCGCACAGCGATAAGAGCCGCCCACGTACTGGCCGTTTGCAATCGTGCAAAGCAGGAGCTTGCCGTCGGGGTTGATCAGCTCTCCGTCGACTGTCACGCGGCAGGAATTGCGCATGGCCTTGAAAAGTGCCACAAGAACACCTGTCGTATACGCGTTGTTGCCGCCGATGATCTTCTTTCTCTTGACGTTTTGCATCGTCTGTGCCACGGCGGAATCAAAGCCGAAGTGCGTCGCGTTGATCGCATAACGGTCGCCCACGCGCATCACGTCAATATATTCCTCCTTGGCGTCGATCAGTGCCGACAGATCGCGGAACACCTTTTTGCCGCCGAAATATTTCACAAAATCGTTGCCCGATCCGCACGGATAGCAGGCCACGGACGCGTTTTCAAAGCCGACGACACCGCCCACGACCTCGTTCAGCGTTCCATCGCCGCCGCACGCATAAAAGCGCACACGCCCGGTATTTTGCTCGCAGTAATTGCGGATATATGCAGTCGCATCCCCCGGCCCTTGGGTCTCGTAAAGCTCATAGTCGATCTTGTCCTCGCGGCTCTCCAGCGCGCGACGGATGCTCTCATAGGCGCTTTCCTTCCCCGCGGCGGGATTGATGATAAATACGTGCTTCATGGCAGTCCTTCCTTTTTTCTGTATTTTATCTGTCATGTCAGGTCATAAGTAACGCGTATATGCGGAAAAAGCAGACGGAACGGCGTAATGCTCGTGCAGCTCCCCATTGGGGACGAGCAGCATGCCCGACGCTCCGTGGTATCCGTCAAACTCGGGCGTGATGCGCACGTCATAGGCGATCATATGCCACTCAACGTGCGTAAAGATATGCTTGGCGTCCTCAATGCGAGACACGCGCAAGGGCTCAAAGCCGATCGAACGGATGTAATCGAGCAACACGCGCTCATCAAGGTGTCCCTCGACGTTCGGCAGCTCATAAAGACCCGCCAAAAGCCCCTTGTCGGGGCGCTTATGCAAGGCGGTCCGATCTCCGTCACGAATCAGCAAAACCGTCTTTTTTTCGACACGTCTTGCCTTTTTCGCGCGTTTGACGGGTAAGGAATCGCTGATTCCGAGCCGCCGTGCCTCACACACGTCACGCAAGGGACACGCGTCACACACGGGTGGCGCGTTGGGGCCGCAGAGCGTGGCGCCCAGCTCGATCATCGCTTGTGTAAAATCTCCCGCGCTCTCGGGGATCAGCGGGAGCAGCTCCTCCCGAAAGGCCTTTTTGACCGACGGGTCTGCAATATCCGCGTCGCTGGCGCTCAGGCGCGAGAGCACGCGCAAAACGTTTCCGTCGATCGCGGGCACACGCTCGCCAAAGGCGATCGACGCGATCGCGCCCGCTGTATATTCCCCCACACCGGGCAGGGTCAAAAGCGCGTCATAGGTCGTGGGAAGCGCGCCGCCGTACCGCTCGACCATGTATAGGGCCGCGCGTTGAAGGTTTCGCGCACGGCTATAGTAGCCAAGCCCCTCCCACAGCTTCATCAAGGCATCGGTGGGTAACGCGGCAAGCTCGGCAACCGTGGGGGCGGCCGCGAGGAAGCGTGCGTAGTAGGGCTTGACCGCCTCCACGCGCGTTTGCTGGAGCATGATCTCAGACAGCCATATATGATAAGGATCGTTCGTCTCTCTCCACGGAAGCGCGCGACCGCATGCGCGATACCACGCCAAAAGCGCGTCGGTGGCGGTGGAAGTGAGACAGGTGTTCAAAGCTATTTTCATATCATCAAATCGTTTCATATTTAAAAAATACCTATAGTTATATACAGTATACCATACGGGGCCTGCAAAAGTCAAGCAAAAACAAAAAATTGACAGCAATTGTTTTTTGCCGCTGCCCTTGCTTTTTGGGGCATTTTATGGTAAAATGAGTACAAACAGATCCGAAAGGAGAAGCTATGGAATTTCTTCGTTTTTTGGAATCGGTCCGCACGCCTTTTTTTGACGGACTGATGTCCTGTGTCACAATGCTTGGCGAGGAGACGCTTTTTATGGCGGTGGCGCTGGTCTTTTTCTGGTGTCTTGACAAAAAGCGCGGCTATTTTCTGCTCAGCGCAGGCTTTCTCGGCACGGTCTGCATACAGATCCTGAAAATGTGCTTCCGCATCCCGCGCCCGTGGGAATTAGGCGGGATTTCGTATGTGGAGAGCGCGCGTGAGGCGGCAACGGGCTACTCCTTCCCAAGCGGACATACGCAGGTCGCCACCACGCTGTACGGCGGTGTGGCGCGCTCCTCCAAATATACCGCCGTCCGCATCGGCGGCGCGGTGCTTTGCCTCTTGATCGCCTTTTCGCGCATGTATCTCGGTGTGCATACGCCGCTTGACGTGGGCGTGTCGCTCCTCATCGGCGTGGCAATCGTCCTTTTGCTCTATCCCTTGATCATATACGCCTATGACCGTCCGCGCGTGATGTATTGCGTTATCGGCGGCTTTCTTGCTCTGACGCTCGCCAATCTGCTCTTCGTCATGCTCTACCCCTTCCCCAACCCCACCGCGGCGGATCTTGAGAACATGCTCAACGCCCAAAAGGTGGCGTGGCAATTTTTAGCCCTGATCCTTGGCATGGCGATCGTCTATCCGCTCGACGCGCACGTACTGCGTTTTGAGGTCAAGGCAGTTTGGTGGGCACAGCTTCTTAAGCTCGTTTTGGGGCTTGGTATCACCGTTGCCCTGCGCGCGCTCCTCAAAGCACCCCTCAACGCCCTCTTCGGTATCAACGTCGGCGCCTTCGTGCGCTACTTGATCATGGTGCTCTTTTCGGGCGTCCTCTGGCCCATGACCTTCCGATTCTGGTCACACCTTGGCAAAAAGCAATAACGTATTAAAAAAAGAGCCGTACGGCTCTTTTTTTGTTCAACTCTGTGAATTTTTATATATCCCCTTGACAACACTCTTAAAATATGGTATAGTTATAGCACAGATCGCATATAATGAAAGAGTAATGCGTTCAAATGATTACGAAATTACAGGAGGAAAAGACTTTGTTGTTTCACAATCAGCCCAAAGAGGACGTTCTCGTCACCCTTGGCACCGACCCCGTGCGCGGTCTGGACACCCAAGAGGTCGAAAAGCGTCAGGCGCAGTACGGCCCCAACCGCTTGCGCGAAAAGAAGAAAAAAAACATGCTTCAGCGCTTTCTCGATCAGTTCAAGGACGTTATGATCCTGATCCTGATCGCCGCCGCGGCGGTCTCCTTCATTCTGGTCTGCGTGGAGCAGAACTGGAAGGAGCTGTTCGAGCCCGCGCTGATCCTGCTCATCGTCGTGCTCAACGCCGTGATGGGCGTGATGCAGGAGAGCAAGGCCGAAAAAGCCTTGGACGCGCTCAAAAACATGTCCGCCCCTCACGCACGCGTGATCCGCGACGGCGTGGAACGAGTGATTGACGCCTCGGCACTGGTCCCCGGTGACCTGATCCGCTTGGAGGCCGGTGATTTCGTGCCCGCCGACGCGCGTCTTTTGCATAGCGTGAGTCTCAAAAGCGAGGAATCCGCGCTGACGGGTGAGTCGGTCCCCTCCGAAAAGGACGCGACCGCCGAGGTCAAGGAAAAGTCCCCCATCGGTGACCGCACCAACATGGTCTTTTCGGGCTGCACCATCACCTACGGAACCGCGACCGCCGTGGTCACGGGCACCGCGATGGACACCGAAATGGGTAAGATTGCAAACCTTTTGGACGACGAAAGCGAAACCCAGACACCGCTGCAGCAAAAGCTGGCACAGCTTGGTAAATACCTCGGCATCGTAGCGATCGCCGCGTGCGTTGTGATCTTCATTGTCGGGCTTCTCAACGACACCCATTGGATGGAAATGATGATGACCGCTGTATCTCTTGCCGTTTCCGCGATCCCCGAGGGGTTGCCCGCGATCGTGACCATCGTGCTCTCCATCGGCGTGCAGAGAATGGTCAAGAAGAACGCGCTGATCCGCCGCCTGCCCGCCGTGGAAACGCTGGGTGGCGCGTCTATCATCTGCTCGGATAAGACCGGTACGCTCACGCAAAACCGCATGACGCTGGTCAAGGCGTATCTCGACGGCGCAGACGCGCCCGAGGAGATCACCGACAGCAACTCCGACGGCATCAAGCGCCTGCTTTCCTTTGGCACGCTCTGCTCTGACGGCTCGGTCGTTTTTTCCGACGAGGGCGAGCAGCACATCGGTGACCCCACCGAAACCGCCATCGTTCTGGCGGCGCACAAAAACGGCTTCCCCAAGGACGCGCTCAACGAGCAGTATCCGCGCCTGTGTGAGCTCCCCTTTGACTCCGACCGCAAGCTGATGAGCGTGGTCAACCGCATGGACGGCAAGAACGTGGTCATTGTCAAGGGCGCTTTTGACATGATGCTTTCGCGTTGCGTCGCGGGCGACATGGAGCGCGCCAAGGAAATGGTCAACACCATGAGTGCCGACGCTTTGCGCGTTCTGGCAGTCGCTTATAAAGAAATTGATGAGATTCCTGCCGAGCCCACCTCGGAAACGCTTGAAAACGGGCTGACCTTTATCGGTCTTGTGGGCATGATCGACCCGCCCAGACCCGAGGCAAAGGATGCCGTTGCGGTCTGCCGTCGCGCGGGCATCAAGCCGATTATGATCACGGGCGACCACGTTGTGACCGCCTCTGCGATCGCGCGTGAGCTGGGGATCCTTGAAGAAGGCGACCGTGCCATTACGGGCGCGGAGCTTGACGCGATGAGCGAGAGCGAGCTCGACGCACAGGTCGAAGGGATTTCGGTCTACGCACGCGTGTCTCCCGAAAACAAGATCCGCATCGTGAAGGCTTGGCAGCGTAAAGGGCAGGTCGTTTCTATGACTGGTGACGGCGTTAATGATGCACCCGCGCTTAAGGCCGCCGATATCGGCTGCGCGATGGGTATTACGGGCACCGACGTTGCCAAGGGTGCCGCCGACATGACGCTGACCGACGACAACTTTGCCACCATCGTGGACGCGGTCCGCGAGGGGCGCGGCATCTACGCCAACATCAAAAAGGTAGTCGGGTTCCTGCTTGGCACCAACATCGGTGAGGTTATCACGGTGTTTGCCGCAATGCTCATCTGGCACGTCTCTCCCCTGCTTTCCATGCAGCTGCTCTGGATCAACCTTGTCACCGACAGTCTCCCCGCCATCGCGCTTGGTATGGAAGCGGTTGAAAAGGACGTGATGGATCGCAAGCCAAAGCCCAAAAGCGAGGGGATTTTCGCACACGGTCTCGGTGTTCGCGTGGTTCTTCAGGGTTGTATGTTCGCCGCTCTGACCCTCCTCGGCTTCTACCTTGGTTGGGAGATGACGGGCGAGCTCGCGGGCGGTCAGACGCTGGCGTTTATGATCCTTGCGCTCTCGCAGGTCGTTCAGGCCTTCAACATGCGCAGCGAGCACTCGCTCTTTAAGATCGGCCCGTTCGGCAACCGCAACCTCAACCTTGCCGCACTCGCGTCGACCGCGCTGGTCTCGCTCGTGCTGTTCGTGCCGCCCGTCAGCGCGGCGTTCAAGCTGATCGCACTTCCGTGGGAGCTCTACCTGATCGGCCTTGGCCTCTCCTTCGTTCCCTTCGTTGTCATGGAGCTTTGCAAGCTCCTCGGGCTTATTTCGCATAAGAAGTGATTGTTTTAGGGGAGATGTGTTTTGTGGGGAGAGGACTTTTTGAAAAAAGTCCTCTCCCCACACCCCTCTCCCAAAAACTTTCACCAACAAGGAATAGTTTTCCTCAATTGAGGGTGCACCACATCGTGCGACCTCTTTTGTTTGTGCGTGGTGAAAGTTCGTTCGTACAGTACAGAGTTTACTGTGTGGGGATGTTTTGTACGTATACGGAAAGGTGCTCCCGATAGCACTTGGGCCCCACATCCCAAGCGCTCCACAAAGTTAGTTTGACGCAGGGACGGGTGCACATTTTCACTGTAGGGTGACCATTGTGTCGCCCGCTTCTCCGTCGCTTTCGCCAAGCGTTTTTTTGGCACGTTCGAAATTCTTTTAACTGAAATCGTGCCGCCCGCCGCCGTCACTGCCGATCCGCTCCAATTCACAAACGATCTCTTCAATTTTCCAAAAGCAATGCGGATCGTCCAATGTATCATCTTGAACAATTTCTTTAATCCTTTTTAACGCCTTATAACACTCATTTTCCAGCAAGGCGTTGAGATTTTCAATTTGCACAGGTAGCTGCATCGCGCCCCCATCCCTCAACACGTAACGCGCCATTTCTTCCCACAGTTCCATAGTTTTCTCCCTTCATTTTTTGATATGGGGATTATATCCCCTTAATATTTTAGATTATAACCCCCATAATAATAAATGTCAAGGGGGATTTGAAAAAATGATTGTATTTGATAAGCTATGGAAAACGATGGAGCAAAAGGGCGTTACGACCTACAAATTGCGTGAGGAATGCGGTATTGACAGCAAAACGGTACGCCGCCTGAAGGCAAACGAGAACATGGAAACGAAAACACTGAACAAGCTGTGCGCCGCTCTCAACTGTAGGATTGACGACATTATGGAATATATTGAGGACTAAACACAACAAAGGCACCGCAAATGTTGCGGTGCCTTTGTTGTGTGGGAAAAAGGTGATCCCTACTCCATATTCTCGATCTTTTCAAGGATACGCTTACAGTTGTTTTGGTCGTCGAAGGCGAAAAAGCCGTCGATGCGGGCGCGGTAGACGTCCTTAAGAGTGCACCCGTTCTTCATATAGTCAATGAGGACGTCCACAGTCGATTTCAGGTCATACGTCACCTCGCCAAAGCCGTCGCGCTCGTAGTCGAAGTAGCCCTTGGCACCGATATGCGTGCCGTTAAAGATCGTGTCACGGTCAAAATGCGCGTAAACAACGGGCTGCCGCAGATAAGCAAAGTCGAACACCGCGGAAGAATAATCGGTTAAAATCAGATCGCTTTGCGCATACACCTCCCTGTATTCCGCATCGACGCCAAAAAACCTAACGCGCGCGTCTTTTTGAAACAGATCAATCTGCGTCATGGTGTTGGGATGTGGCAGATAGCACACGGTGTATCCGTATTGCTCTGCTGCCGTCAACAAGCGCTCATCATTGAGCAGCGAATTGTAGAAGCGGAAATAATCACTTTTCGTAAAATTCGCGCATGGGATCCAAATTCCCGTTTTTCGATCCATGTCAACCATTAAATATCTGCGCCACGTTGGCATGATCGTAAGCAGCTTTTTCGAATCGCGGTACAGTCTGTCAAACCGCGCAAAGCCCGTCAGCCAAACCTCCTTTTCCGTATAGTAATAGCTTGGCGTGTTGACAATAGATGCATGCTCGGGGCGTGCCGCACAGACAAATCCCTTGATATTCTTATTGTATTTATTGAGCCACGTTGAAATATCGTCTTTTGTTACACCGTGCTGCAAAAAAACGATTTTTTTGTTGCACAAAAGATCCCGATAGGGCGCGGAATAGTAATCAAACGGATTGGTCACCGACTCGTCCGCGTGCGAGGAAATGATCACATCTGCACGCAAATACAAAAGCTTGTAACGCCACGAGCCCGCCTCCACGACCCTTCCGATGCGAGCAAGGGTGTCATAGGAGCTGCCCTTGTGAATGGCAAAAAAGCACTTGGCTTTTTGATATCCAATCTCTCCAAGATAGCGGAACAGCGCTTCAGCATTATCACCGCCCTTGGTCAGTCGGTCAGACAAAATCCACACCTTGCGGCGGCAGAACGGCCGCGTCATCCAATGCAGAACGCGCGCCACGATCGCTTTTTTAGCACCGAAATCGCCGCTTCTCCACAATTCCCAAAGGAATCGAAGCTCTTGACGCACACGCTTGAAAAAGCCTGTGGGCTCAACCGTCAGCTTATGAGCGTTAAAGCGGAAAAACAATCCGCAACGGCTGTAATAAGCATGGCGATAGCGCGGTTCAATGCCAAAATACGCCCCCGCCACAATGTTTTTCATCTCAACGTCTACACCGTCTACCACAGCGTGTAGGACGATCTCCGTTTTGCCTGTCAGGGCACTGCGCGGAATCATAAAATCGCAAACGTGCCAGAAAAAGACGGGGGTTCCATAGCATTTTCTGCCCGTTATCCTTCCCCTTTGAATCCCCTCCACGCGCGTATCTCCGACCGCAAAATAAACGGCACTGATCGTATGATCCACCGCTTGCACGGTCAGGCGAACGGAAACAGAGAGCATATCCTCACCGATCTCCAAAAAGCTGTACTCGGTCATGTTTTCCGAGAAACGATGGAACACAAAATCCTTTGTGCTGTAGCAAATATCATTCTGCTCCGCACGGATCAGCTCCTCTCGCGGATAGCGCGCAGCCAACAGCCGCAGCTTGACCTCTTGTGCCATATATTTTTGCGCAAACCAAATATCATCGTCAATCATCGCCAGTGCGCGGCGCAAAAGCGCACCGAATTCGGAAAACTCCTCCTTCGTCAGCACCGTTTGCGGTTCTTCAAGAACATTGAGCTTCCATTGGAGCTCATACGCCACGACAGTCTGCACGAATTTTGGAACGTATCCGTATATCTCCTTTGCGTCCTCCATCACGGCAATCGAAAAATACCTGACCGAATCGTTGTACCATTTCTTTTTCTGCGAACCGGTACCCATGGCACTCGTGCCCCGCTTGCGGTAAAAATACCGACTGCTCGCCACAACGCCAAGGTACGGCTTTTTGATAAAGATCTGCATCAGCTGCTCTGCGTCCTCGGCAATGGAAAGATTGGTGTTGAAGCAAATTCTGTCTGCCGCCTCACGTCGAATGAAGGAGGACGCGATCATCAGCTGCATGCAATCCAGCTCATCGTTCAAGGAGATCACGCGGTCGCCCTTTTCAAACTTATTGTTGAGCATATGGGTACCTGTTTCATCACCAAAAAGCTCCAGGGGAACGGACACCACGTCGGTCTCCTCACGGTGCGCTTCAAAAAAAGCATACACCGCTTCAAGCGTGTTCGGTGCGAGCTTGTCGTCGGGGTCGCAGAAATTGACGTACTTCCCCTCGATCAGCGAGAGTCCCGCGTTGCGCGCCGAGGAAACGCCGCCGTTTTCCTTGTGCACGACCTTGATATTATTCGGATACCGCTCGGCGTAACGGTCACAAATCGCGCCGCTGCCGTCCGGTGAACCGTCATCCACCAAAATCAGCTGGACGTTATGCTCAAAATCGAGAGTTTGCCCAAGCAAACTCTCGATATATTCCTCCAGATATTCTTCTACCTTGTAAACTGCCGATACGATACTGAACTGATACGGATAGCCCTTTGCCGTTTCCGTGCTCATATCATCCACCTCACAATTATACTTTTTCGGGTAAAACCTTGGTTTGCAGATATTCCTCGTACACGTCGCAAATGTGCTGCACGTCGTCGCCAAAGGTGATCTGGCGTCCACGGTCCAGCCACAGGATCTTGTTGCACATCTCACGCACCTGCGGCATGGAGTGCGACACGAGAATGGTGGTAGCGCCGCCGCCGATGATGGATCTCATCTTTGCCTCGCTCTTGACACGGAACGAACCGTCACCGACCGAC
>JAZRFD010000010.1:0-5273 GCA_045661185.1 Eubacteriales bacterium
TCAAATGCGTTGAAGGAATTATTTCTTTTCGGGCATCCTTACAGAGAGACGGCGGATGGTGCGAGCCGTTGGGAGAAGAAAAAGAAAGTCTCGTTCCGGAGCAGGATCGCAGAACCGTTCAGTAAGCGATCTCGGCATGCACCGTTATCATAGCAGGAGGCTTGATAGAGCCTGTGAGGTGACCGAGCAGATCGGTAACCGGGGTGGTACCGCGAATTTTGAAATTCGTCCCCGAGGTGGATTTATCGTCCGCTTCGGGGATTTTTGTTTCGTATTCCCGGAGCCATGAAAGGAGAACAACATGAAACAGATCAGAATTGCAGACACAACGCTTTGCCGCGAGGGAAGCGCGTTCAGCTTCAAGGAAAAGATCGAGATCGCGCGCCAGCTTGAAAAGCTGGATGCGGATGTCATCGAAATGCCCGCGATCGACAACGTAAGAACCGATACGCTCCTGATCCGTACCATCTCCACGTTCGTCAAAAAGAGCGTGATTTCGGTGGCGGCGGGAATGAGCATGGAAAGCGTGGAAAACGCGGCAGCGGCGCTGTCTACCGCGGCGCATCCCATGATCCGCATTGAGCTGCCTACCTCTCCCGTCGGCATGGAGTATACCTGCCACAAAAAGCCTGATAAGATGCTTGCATATATTGAAAAGATTGTAAGCGCGGCAAAGGCAAAGTGCGAAACCGTTGAGTTTTGCGCATTGGATGCAACGCGCACGGAGCCGTCCTTCTTAAAAAAGTCGATTGACACCGCCGTTGCGGCAGGCGCGTGCATGATCACCGTATGCGATAACGCCGCTGAAAAGATGCCCGACGATTTTGCCGCGTTTGTAGCAGAAATCGTTGAGAGCACCAACGTTCCCGTGTTCGTTCGCTGTGACAATAAGAACGGCATGGCAACCGCATCCGCCATTATGGCAGTGCGTGCGGGTGCTTGCGGTGTCAAGACCGCGGCGGGCGACGAGGGCGTGTCCCTTGAAAGCTTTGCCACGATGGTCAAGAACTGCGGCGTGACCTACGGCTTTGCAAGCGGACTCCGTTATACGGAGCTGCACCGCATCGTCAAGCAGATCGCGTGGGTGCTGGAAAACGCAAAGAACGACAAGAGCACTTTGAACGTGGCAAATAACGAAAACGAGATCTATCTGGACGCAAATGACGACCAGGAGGCGGTCAGCGCGGCTGTTATCAGCCTTGGATATGATCTCTCCGTCGAGGACCGCGTCAAGGTTTACGAGGAATTCTTGCGCGTCGCGGCCAAGAAGCGCGTAGGTGCCAAGGAGCTGGAGGCGATCGTGGCAAGCGTGGCTCTTCAGGTGCCTGCAACCTATCAGATGATCAGCTACGTGGTCAATAACGGCAATATTATTTCCTCCACCGCGCAGGTAACGCTTGAGAAGGACGGAAAGCAGAACGTTGGCGTTTGTATTGGCGACGGTCCCATCGACGCGGCATTCCGCGCCATCGAGCAGATCATCGGACACCACTACGAGCTGGACGATTTCCAGATCCAGGCGGTGACCGAGGGCAAGGAGGCCATGGGCTCGGCGCTTGTCAAGCTCCGCTCCGACGGCAAGCTCTATTCGGGCAACGGTATCTCAACCGATATCATCGGTGCCAGCATCCGTGCTTATATCAACGCGGTCAATAAGATCGTTTACGAGGAGGCGACCGTATGAAATTCTCATTTTCCACAAAGGGCTGGCACGGCCATACCTTTGAAGAATTCTGCGAGATTGCCGAAAGCATGAATTTCGCGGGAATTGAATTACACAATATCCATAACGAGCTCTTTACCGATAAAAACGGCGCGTTCCACGACTATGCCGCCGCGGCAACGCTTCGCAAGCTCTATGAAAAGAAGCTGCAGATCCCGTGCATTGACGCAATCTGCGATCCCGCAGATGCAGAGGCGAGGGAGGCGAATCTTTCCGAGATTCGCAGATGCATGGAGATCGCAAAGAATTTGCACATTCCTTATATCCGCATCCGTGCAAACGAGCAGACAGACGAAACGACTGCAGTCGAGAACGTTGCAGGTGTGATCGAAGCGATCCTGCCCGAGGCGGAGGAGAGCGGTGTCACGTTGCTGTTGGAGACCGCAGGACTCTTTGCGGCAACGCTGAAGCTGCGCGATGTGCTGGAACGCTTTGCGTCCGACAATCTGGCAGCGCTTTGGAATTTCTCCGCGGCTTATCTTGGCGGCAAGGAATCCTCCGAAGCCGTGATCCGCAACCTTGGCGCGTACGTTCGCCACGTCCATATCAGTGACGTGCTGCAAACCGAGAACGGCGTGGAGCATTGCCTGATCGGTGAGGGCGAATTGCCGATCAAGGACATGATGCTGGCTCTGCGCTCGGTCAACTACGACGGCTTTCTTTCTTTGGTGTGGGATCCCGCGTGGTGCGAGGAGCTGGACGACATGGAGATTATCTTCTCGCAGTTCGTCGGCTTTATGCATCAGTTCAGCGACCCCTCCCGTAATGAAAGCACCCTGTATTACAACCGCGCACACACGGGTAAATACGTTTGGAAGAAGGATCTGTTGATCGACCTGACCTTCTCCGAGGTGCTGGACCGTATGGTTGAGGAATTTCCCGACCAGTACGCGTTCAAATACACCACGCTGGATTATACCCGAACCTACAGCGAGTTCCGCGACGACGTGGACGAGTTTGCGCGCGCGCTGATCGCGCTGGGCGTAAAGGCTGGCACGCACGTAGCCGTTTGGGCATCCAACGTGCCCCAGTGGTATATCGCGTTCTGGGCGACGGTAAAGCTTGGCGCGGTTCTGGTCACGGTCAATACCGCGTACAAGATCCACGAGGCGGAATATCTGCTTAAGCAGTCGGACACGCATACCGTGATCCTGACCGAGGGCTCCAAGGATACCCATTACGGTAGGATCATTGCCGAGCTCTGTCCCGAGCTTGAAAAGAACAAGGTTGGGGCGCCTCTGCACAGCAAGCGCCTGCCGTTCTTACGCAACGTCATTACCGTCGGCTTCCGTCAAAAGGGCTGCATGGAGTGGAGTGACGCGCTCGCTCGCGCTTCTCAGGTGCCCGTCAGCGAGGTTTACCGTATGGCGGCGGCGGTCGATAAGGACGACGTTTGTAACATGCAGTATACCTCGGGCACAACGGGATTCCCCAAGGGCGTTATGCTAACGCATTACAACGTGGTCAACAACGGTAAATATATAGGTGACCACATGGATCTGTCCACCGCAGACCGTATGATGATTCAGGTGCCCATGTTCCATTGCTTTGGAATGGTGCTTTCCATGACCGCGTCCATGACGCACGGCACAACCATGCTGCCGCTTCCGTATTTCTCCCCGAAGCCCGCGCTGGCGTGTGTGCATAACGAGCACATCACCGCATTCAACGGTGTTCCCACCATGTTTATCGCCATGATGGAGCATGAGGACTTCCCAAAAACCGATTTCTCGCATATGCGCATCGGTATCATGGCGGGCTCCAATTGCCCGGCAGACCTCATGAAAAAAGCAACGCAGGTCATGAATATGACCGAGATCGTGTCGGTTTACGGCCAGACCGAGGCATCTCCCGGATGCACCATGAGTAGCTATTACGACTCCTTGGAGGTACGCACCGAAACCGTTGGTAGCGCGTTTGCAAACGTCGAGTGTAAGGTCGTCAACCCCGAAACGGGTGAGGATTGCCCCGACGGTGTCAACGGCGAGTTCGTAGCCCGCGGCTACAACATCATGAAGGGCTACTACAAGATGCCCGAAGCAACGGCATCCGCGATCGACGCGGACGGCTGGCTCCATACGGGTGACCTTGCGTGCCGCACGCCCGAGGGGAATTATCTCATCACAGGCCGCTTGAAGGATATGATCATTCGCGGCGGTGAGAACATTTACCCGAAGGAGATCGAAGAATTTATCTACACCTGTCCCAAGGTCAGCGACGTGCAGGTCATCGGTGTTCCCGACGAAAAATACGGTGAGGAGATCATGGCGTGCGTGATCTTAAAGGAAGGGGAGAGCATGACCGAGGACGAGATGAAGGCGTTTGTGGCGGCAAGCATGGCGCGCCATAAGGTTCCGAGATACGTTGATTTCGTTGACAAATTCCCGATGAATGCCGCGGGTAAGATCCTCAAGTACAAGATGCGTGAGGCGGCCGTTGAAAAGCTGGGACTCAAAAAAGGATGATACCAAATGATAGAGAACAAATTTCAGGTCATTGATGCGCATTGTCACATCTATCCCGAAAAGATCGTGGATCGCGCTGTGGCGGGCACAGATGCCTTTTATAGCACCCGCGCCGCCTGCCGCGGCGTTTCGGACGAGCTACTCGAGATTGGTAACCGCATCGGAATTGACCGCTTCGTGGTGCAATCGGTTGCAACGACACCGAAGCAGGTGGGAAGCATCAACGAGTTTATTGCCGCGAGCGTCATGAAAGCGCCCGAGCGCTTCACGGGACTTGGCGCGGCGCACCCCGACAGCCCCGATCAGGACGCGGTGATCGCGCAGATCAAGGCGTTGGGACTTCACGGCATCAAGATCCATCCCGATATTCAGGGCTTTGCGATCGACGACCCCCGCATGATGCGCGTTTATGAGCTGTGCGAAGGTGAGGGGCTTCCGATTTTGATGCACACGGGCGACCATCGCTACGATTTTTCCAACCCCAACCGTTTGTTGCCCGTCCTAAAGGCGTTTCCGAAGCTGATCGTGATCGGCGCGCATTTCGGCGGCTGGTCCGTGTGGGATGAAGCATCGCGCGCGCTGTGCGATATGCCGAATCTCTACGTCGATTGCTCGTCTACGTTTCCGTTTGCAGGGAATGATCTTGCTCTTGGTGAGCGCCTGATCAAATGCTACGGTGCCGAGCGCGTGATGTTTGGAAGCGACTTTCCCATGTGGTCTCCCGAAGCAGAGCTTTGCACGTTTATGAAGCTCAACCTTACGGATGAAGAACGCAGAATGATTCTTTCCGAAAACGCCAAAAAGGTTTATAAAATGTAAAAGCACGGAAGCTTCCGCATGGAGGCTTCCGTATTTTTTTATAAAACCCTTGCATTATTTTGGCGAATATGCTATAATATTAAAGTTAAAACGAAAGCAGATGAGAGGTTTATCAAAGAATGAGGCAGTTGCACAAGGAGATTGATCGCCGTCGCACGTTTGCGATCATCTCGCACCCCGACGCGGGTAAAACCACGCTTACAGAGAAATTTTTGCTTTACGGAGGCGCGATTCAGACCGCGGGCTCGGTCAAGGGCAAGGCGTCC
>JAZRFD010000011.1:0-17909 GCA_045661185.1 Eubacteriales bacterium
ATTCATCATCCGGTGTTGTGCGCAAAAAGTGGATCATAAAGGGCAGGGCGCACAGTCCCGTGAGCACGTCTGCGATGGGCTGCGCCATCTGAATACCTTGCAGATGTAGGAAATGGTGCGCGATGAGGAGCGTGGGAATGAAGATCGCGCCCGAGCGCAAAAGGGAGAGAAAGGACGCGATTCCCGCCCGACGGATGCTTTGATAGAGCATGTTCACGGGAACGGAGACAGACATAAAGAGCAATCCCACAGCGGAGTAGCGCAGCGCGGGGACGGCCACGACCTGCACGCTCTCCCGCTCCTGGAACAGACGCACGATGGGCTCGGCAAAGATCGCGCCGAGGGCGGCGAGGACAGTGACAAGGATCAATCCAAACACCGTGGTAAAGACAAGACCCTTTTTCACACGCTTGTATTTTTTCGCCTGATAGTTAAAGGATGCCACGGGCTGAAAGCCCTGCCCGATGCCAAGACCGACGAACATGACGAGCGAGGAGAAGCGGTTGACCACGCTCATCGCGGCAATGGCGGCGTCACCGTAAGGCTTTGTGAGGTTGTTGAGCAGCCCGCCCGAGATCGAGTTGAGCCCTTGACGGATCAAGGAGGGGAAGCCGACCTTCATAATGGAGAAATAGTCGCGCACGCTGCGGCTGATAAAGCGCAGAGAGATGCGACTTTGCGCCATTTTGCGGTAGAGGCACCACAAAATAACGAAGCTGACCACCTGTGATATGGCGGTTGCCATGCCTGCGCCAAATACGCCAAGATCACACAGAACGACGAACACGTAGTCGAGGAAAATGTTCAGAATACCGCCCGTGGTAAGCCCGATCATCGAATAAAAGGCCTTTCCCTCGTAGCGCAGGTTGTTGTTCAGTATCAGCGAGCAGATCATAAACGGACAGGCGACCAGCACCCAGAAGCCATAGTCGCGCGCATAGGGGAGAATGGTCTCGGTGCTGCCCAAAACACGCATAAACGGTGTCAAAAAGAGGAGTCCTACCGCCATAAGGATCACCCCGAGCGCGCCGCCGATGAAAAAGGCGGAGGAAACGTAGCGGGAGGCGCTGTCGGTGTCGCGGTCGGCCAGCGCCTTGGAAACAAAGGTGCCCGAGCCGTGCCCCCACATAAAGGCGATTGCCTGAATGATGGATTGCAGAGTGAAAAGGATACCCGTTGCCGCCTGCTGGCTCTCTCCCAGCGTTCCCACGAAATAGGTGTCCGCGAGATTGTAAACGCCCGTGATCAGCATGGAGATCGTGGTAGGGATCCCCAAGCGCACGATCAGCGAGGACACGGGGGTCTCGGTCATTTTTTTATAATGAGCCTCGGCTTGTGTCATGTGAGCCCTCCTGTTCGTCTTTTTTCTCCATTATACACCCAACGGCACCCGAATTCTTCTGTATTTTGTAAACAAACGCCGCGCGGGAGAAAAGTTGTGCAAATACTTGACAAGATTAGGTGAATATTGTATAATAATTCTATAGATACTCTATGGAAGGAGTGGGACTATGATTGAAAAACTGCTTTCGGAGCTGCCGAGTAAGGATCTGTTTTCCCTCTTGCAGGCCTTTGAAAAATGGCTGGTCAACGGCGCGGAATCGCTTCATATCTCTCCCGTGATCCTGTATTGGATCGGCGTTGCGGTGGCTGTGTGCGTGGGCCTTACCTGCTATAAGCTGATGAAGCTGTGGCTTGGCGCGCTTGCCGCTGTCGCGGGCTATTATCTGACGGGCAACGGACTCGTGATGCTGTTCAAGGTCGGCGTCGGGAAGGACGTGCCCATATGGGTCTACGTTGTGGCAGTCGCGGTGGCACTGGTGTTGTTCCTCTTGGCGTTCAAGAGCCCGACCTACGTGTTCTACACCTTTATGGCGATCGTTGGATTTTCTATGGCTTATTTCTACACGCAAAACGCATGGGTTGCGCTGCTTGGCGCGCTTCTGCTGGCTTTGGTATGCGTGTTTCTCATGCGCGTGGCGTTTATTCTTGCCAGCTCACTCGTGGGTGGAACGCTTACGGTATACCTTTTGGGCGCGATCTTTCCAAGGGTCGAGGCGTTGCAGCTAAAGGCAGGAAATTGGACCGCAATGGGCGTTGTGGTTGGCATCTCCCTTGCGTTTGCCGTGTTCCAGCTCGCGCTCAGCTTGCGTAAGGGCAAGGCAGAGGGGCACGAGGACAAGACCCCAAAGGCACCGCACGAGAAGGCTGTACAAGCATCTCTCTTTTCGTTTAACTGATGCTGTGCGGTTGTGGGGGTTCTCACTCACAGCCGCAGCACTTTATACAATCCGGCAGAATTTACATAAAAGCAAGCACAAAATATCTTTTTTTCGTGTTGATAAGGATTATAATAAAAAAGACATATAAAAGGGGAGGACCACATGATCAACATTCAACGTTCCGCGGAAATTCGCATTAAGCGTGCCAACACCGACTGGTGGATTCACGAGCAGAGCATGGTGGGTGCCAACGGAATGACCTATATCGCGTACTACAACGACATCGGTGAGATACGCGTTAAGGAATTTGACGCAAAGTGTAGCCGTGCCATCAGCCGTGACGTTTGCGTTTGCCGCCTCAACTGCAACTATGCGGATGAGCACAACGCGCCCTCGATCTGCGTGTTGGAAAATGGCAAGATCGTGGTGGCATATACGGGACATTCCGCAACGCACGCGCTGTATTATCGCGTGACCGAGCGCCCGTACGATCTGCTTTCCTTCGGACCTGAGCAGAAGCTGGAGTGTGAGGCCCCCGTGACCTACGCACAGCTTTCCGAGAACCTCTCTCGCGGCGAGCTGTGGCTCTTTACGCGCGTGAACGGTGTTACGTGGGAGTTCCGATATTCTGCTGACGAAGGGGAAAGCTGGAGCGAGCCGCACAAGTTTTTGGAGTCGGACGTGGGCGGACTGTTCTACTTTGACATCCACCGTCAGCTTGTTTGCTCCCCTGAGCGCGGTGCGTACGAGCAGTGGTTTTTCGCGCTTTATGGACACCCGCTGATCTCTGCCGATCACACCGTGCGCAGCGGTATTTTCGACGCGGACGGCAACCTTTTGAACATGGACGGAAAGCCCCTGGAGGTAAACCTCTACGATGGGGAGAGCAAGATCGACCTTTCAACTCTTGATAAAGTATACGAGGCACCCGCGAAAAAGACGGTGCGTCTGTGCGCGGTGTCTCCGTTGCCGCCTTACCGTGTGGGGCTTGCGTGCTTTACGCCCAATAAGCCCGGCTCGATCGTCTACTATTCCGCCACCTACAGAAGCGGAAAGTGGAATCTTTCAAAGCCCATTGCAAAGGCCGGGGAATTTCTCTCTCCCAAAACCATGCAGGACGGCTCGCAGAGCTACGTGGGCGGTATGTGCTATTATTACGGCGTCGGCACGGCAGGGCTACATCCCGACGCTCCTGCACCGACCTACACCGACCGTATTTATTTAGCGCGCTTTGACGGTAAGTTCCGCGTTTTGGAAAGCTATATTACCTCTGACAACGGTAAAAATTACGTGCTGGAGCAGGTGATCCGCAAGATCCCCAAGGCCCAGAACGTAAAGATCTGGCGTCCCGTCTCTCCCATTTACGCAATGGATAATCTCCCCGTGTATTGGCACGAGGGCGTGTACGGTGCGCATACGGGCGGCTGGCATTCGGACGTTGTGGCATACGTGGAATTTGATGACGTTGTGACCGTGATCCCACGCATGGAGCCGCAAGAAGCGAACAGAAAATAAAGATCTGTTTTGCCGAAAATTGAATAAAGAACCAAAACAGTTTTTGAAGGAGGATACAATAATGAAAACTGAATACGAGATTGTTACATGTGAGAACGTGGGTGACGTTTATACCGAGCAGGTTGGCGTTCGTTTTAAAAATGCGATCCTGACGGCGGTATATCTGCGTGCCGACAGCGACCGCCACGATACGCCGGTGACGAAGAAGACCGTGTATGCGTTCCGTAATCGCTTGGAAAAAACGCAAGGACACATTTTTCTTCTTTCGCTCCCGGCGGAAGGAAAAAGTGCGGTCTATATCGTTCCCGTGCCTGACATCATCACCCCCACGATCTGCATTGATAAGGGAGAGCTTCGCATTGAATGCGGCGGTTATCCCGTGATCAAGGGCGAGTGCAAAATGGGCGAGGAGGCGGCGCTCTGCCGTGCTTGGTATCGCACGCTGTACCGTCCCCAGAAGCTGGTGGCAATGTCCAACACCTGGGGCGACCGCGGCGGTGCCGATGTGGTATACGAGGAATTTCTTCTTCGAGAGATCGACTGCGCCGCATATATGGGGATTGACGTGATGCAGGTGGACGCGGGCTGGTCGACCCTCAAGGGTGCCGGCACCGACGAAGAAGGCCTTCGTATTTTCGAGGGCGATTGTTGGGCCGTGCAGGAACAGAAATTCCCGCATGGCATTGCGTCGATCACGCCCTACGCGACCGAGAGAGGCGTGGAGACGGGGCTTTGGTTTTGTCCTCACTGCAACGGAAACTACAAGCATTTTGACCGTGATATCGCCATTCTCAAGCGTGCGTATGACGAGTGGGGATTCCATTGCTTCAAGCTGGACGCGCTGCAATTGAACACGGTGGAAAAATGCCGTGGAACCGAGGAGTTCGTCAAGGCGATCCTGGCCTTCGGCGAGGATGCCACGGTTGAGTTGGACGTAACGGCCAATCAACGTCTCGGATATCTGAACCTTGCACCTTACGGAAAGCTGTTCGTGGAGAACCGCTATACCGCGTTTTCGAGTTACTATCCGCACGCAACGCTGCGTAACCTTTGGAAGCTTTCGGAGTTCGTTCCCGCCTCCAAGATGCAGTTTGAATTGGTCAATCCCAAGCGATTTACCGACAAATACTGCGAGGACGACGTGCTTCGCCCCGAGACGTATGACGTTGACTATATGTTTGCCAGTGTCATGGTCTCCAACCCTCTGTTCTGGATGGAGATGCAGCACCTGGAGCAAGCCGAGAAGGATCTTCTGCGCAAGATTGTTGCCGTATGGAAGCTCCATCGCCACGAGCTGGTTCGCGCGGACGTAAGACCCATTTGCGAGGAGCCCTCGGGCGCGTCGCTGACCGGCTTTGCGGCCGAGTGTGAGGACGCATTGCACCTCATTCTTTTGCGCGAGGTGACCGACCGCGACCTCTTTACCGTGAACGTAGGGGAGGGCTTTGGAGCCCCCGAACTGATCGCGACGAACACAAGTGTGGACATGACGCTTGAAGGCGGAGCATTGCAGGCTCGCCTTGGCGATCCTCGTTCCTATGCATGGATCCGTTTTGCAAAGAAATAATTCAAAAAGAGAAAAGAGCGCCACCAAACGCGATGCGTTTGGTGGCTTTTTTTGCGCGTGGCGCGCACGCGGTTTCTCGATATCTTCTGCTCGACAAATTGGAATTTGTTGATTACGTAGGTGTTCCTACTTCAATTAGGTTGCCGTCTAAATCGTAGAATCTGACCACCTTTTGTCCCCAACTGTGTGTCATCAGTCGATTGACATATTCGATTTCAGGGTAAAGTGTTTCAAGACGCTCTACAAATTGTTCTATGTTGGGCTCTTCAAAATACAGCTCCGACTGATTACTGTTTGGAATTACACTTCTTTTTGTGAATTTTTCCCAGTATCCCGATTCCTGTAAATATAAATTATTCGTCAATTCCATATTCCCATCGTTGTCTTGAAGCAGTTGAAACCCAAACATATCACTATAGAACTTTAACGCACGGTTACAATCTTTAACAACAATAAGCGTTCCTTTGTATTTCATATATGTTCACCTTGTCAAATTCTTATTTATCGATGAATTTATTATATCATAAAACCGTTTGTATGTCAAATGATGTATCGCTACGCGATATGATGTTTTTCGCTTCGCTCAAAATGATGTTGCTCCCTTCGGTCGCAATGATGCGATGTTTACCTTAAAATGTGGCGAAGCCACGCATCATTAGGCGTAGCCGTCATCATTGGGCGAAGCCAACATCATTTGCCGCAGGCAAACATCATTCAAAAAACGCACCTTTGTCGGTAGACAAAAGTGCGTTTTTTATTGGCGGGAGGATTCATGAACCAGCCTCAAGCCGCAAGCGTCTTTCGGCGCGAGTTTGCTCGGCGGTTAAACACCGCCGTTTTGCAAGCAAAAGCGCAAACATCGCCGCGGCTCACTGCGTTCGCACGCGATTTCTCCCGGTCTCCTGCCCCTGCCAAAAAAGAACACCATGCCGTTTGGCATGGTGTTCTTTTTTGGCAGGGGCAGGAGGATTCGAACCCGCGACCCACGGTTTTGGAGACCGGTACTCTACCAGCTGAGCTATACCCCTGTATGCAGTTTTGTCTGCAACGCTCAATATTATATCATATTTTTCTTCCCTTTGCAAGCCCTTTTGCAAAAAAAGTCAAACTTTTTTGCACGAAAAAAGGCTACTGCGCACGCGCAGTAGCCTTTTTCGGTTATCTTTGACAATCGTGTATGAAATTAAGGTTTAATTACTTAATCTCAACAGTTGCGCCAGCCTCGGTCAGAGCTGCCTTAACCTTCTCAGCCTCGTCCTTGGAAACGCCTTCCTTAACGGCCTTGGGTGCGCCCTCAACCAGATCCTTTGCGTCCTTCAGGCCCAGACCCGTCAGCTCGCGAACAACCTTGATAACGTCGAGCTTCTTAGCGCCGAAGCTTGCAAGGATAACGTCGAACTCGGTCTTCTCCTCAGCTGCGGGTGCTGCTGCGCCTGCTGCTGCAACTACGCCTACGGGAGCTGCTGCGGATACGCCGAACTCTTCCTCAACTGCCTTTACCAGGTCGTTGAGCTCCAGAATGGTCAGAGACTTGATCTCTTCAAGAATGTTAGTAATCTTTTCGGATGCCATTGTTAGTTACCTCCAAAATATGTGTTTTTTTTAAATTTTATTTTGCTCCGATGCTTTGCGGGGATCGGAACCCGATGGGGAAGAAGATTATGCTGCGCAGAGAATTATGCTTCTGCGGGAGCCTCTTCTGCTGCCTCTCCGTCCTTGTCGCAAATTGCCTTGATCGCATATGCGAACTTGTACAGAGGAGACTGGATGGAACCGAGCAGCTTTGCGATAAGAGTTTCCTTGTTGGGAATCTCTGCAAGTGCGTTTACGGTGTTGGCGTCGATCACTGCGCCGTCGACGTATCCTGCGAGGATGTTGAAGGACTCAACCTTCTCTGCATACTCCTTGAGGATCTTTGCCGCGATCACGGGATCGTTTTCGCTGATGGCGATAGCGGTCATACCACTGAGGTACTGCTTCATATCGCCGTAACCAACCATATCGCACGCTCTGCCGGTCATGGTGTTCTTCATAACAACGTACTTGACGCCTGCCTCACGAAGAGCCTTACGCATTGCGGTGTCCTTATCTACCGTGATA
Source organism: Eubacteriales bacterium (assembly GCA_045661185.1). Classification (GTDB taxonomy): domain Bacteria; phylum Bacillota; class Clostridia; order Oscillospirales; family CAG-272; genus UMGS1865. Next base: position 7,405 of record JAZRFD010000011.1, read on the forward strand.
CCCTGGTAGTTGACGACAACACCTGCGGTGGAGTTCTTGATCTGTTCTGCAAGGTCAGCTACGAGCTGCTGCTTCTGAACGAGAATGGAATTGCTGGGCATTTCTGTTTCACCTCCCGAATTAAATTTGGCGAATAAAAAAATCTTCCTTCCGGCACACACAGGACGCCTTGAAGAAAGATTGAACGCACAAAAAAGGATTCAATTTTCTCCTCGGCAGGAAAGCTGTATGCTTTTACCGGAACCTGCTGTCTTCGGATAACAGCGGTATTATACCACACACAATTCACTTTGTCAAGCCTTTTTTTTAAAAAAATCGAAAAATATTTTTTTCTTTTTCCGGTGGTGCGAAAAAATCAAAAAAATTTTTCTCTCCCTCTTGCAAGAAAAAGCACAAAGTGATATAATAGGGACGTGATTTTCCGCGGACGCGTGTGCGTCCCGATTCGTCGCACAGGAAAGCGAGGACAAATTTATGTCGATCAAGGTTGGTATTTTCGGTTACGGGAACCTTGGCCGCGGCGTTGAAAACGCGCTGCGCCAAAATCCCGATATGGAGCTTGTGGCGATCTTTACGCGCCGCGATCCCGCCACGCTCACGCCAGCAACGCCGGGTGCTGTTGTGGTATCCTCCTCGTCCGTGGGCGATTATATAGGAACGCTTGACGTGATCATCAACTGCGGCGGCAGCGCCAAGGATCTGCCCGAGCAAACGCCCATGCTTGCGCGTTCGTTCAATGTGGTAGACAGCTTTGACACGCACGCCAAGATCCCCGCGCATTTTGCAAACGTGGATGCGGCGGCGCGTGAGGGTGGCAAGATTGCCGTGATCTCGGCGGGCTGGGACCCGGGTATGTTCTCTCTTAACCGCTTGTTTGGCGAGGTGATCCTGCCCGACGGCAAGGAGTACACCTTTTGGGGCAAGGGCGTCAGTCAGGGGCATTCGGATGCGGTGCGCCGTATTGAGGGGGTGCGCGATGCGCGCCAGTACACCATTCCCGTCGAGGAAGCGCTGAGCGCGGTTCGAGGCGGTGAAACGCCCGAATTGACGTCGCGTCAGAAGCACAGACGCGAGTGCTACGTCGTTCCCCGTGACGGTGCGGATCTCGCTCGCATTGAGCACGAGATCAAGGAAATGCCCAATTATTTTGCGGATTATGACACCACGGTGCATTTTATCAGCCTTGAGGAAATGAAGCGTGACCATTCCGCGCTCCCGCACGGCGGATGCGTGATCCGCAGCGGGCGGACGGGTGCGAATGGTGAAAACGCGCACGTTATCGAGTACCGCTTGGCATTGGATTCCAACCCCGAGTTTACCGCATCGGTCGTCGTGGCATATGCGCGCGCGGCAGTGCGTATGCAAAAAGAGGGATTTGTCGGCTGCAAGACCGTTCTTGACGTGCCGCCGTCCTATCTTTCTCCCAAGGATCATGGGGAACTGATCGCAACCTTACTGTAAAACCAAAAACGGACAGCGCGCGCTGTCCGTTTTTTTGAAGCGCCTACAGAAATATGCACATTTTCTGGCGGCGTTTTTGTTACAAAATACCTATTGACAGACAAATGTATTTGTGCTATAATAAATAAGATAAAAAACGGAGCCGCGCGGAGCCGTTCGGGCAGAATGGCGAACGGGGATACGACGTGTGGGCTTTGCGTTATCAATTTCATAAGGTTAGGTGGAGGAGATGCAGATGATCTTTCGAAACGCAACGGTATGGAAACAGAATCAAATGATGCAGAAGGATGCCATCATCGAGGGTGGAATGCTTCATTTTTTGGATTCCGATACTGCCGCTGTTTCTGCTGATACCACCGCTATTTCCAACTGTCTTATTTTACCCGGCTTTTGCGACGTGCACGTGCACCTTCGCGAGCCGGGCTTTTGTTATAAAGAGACGGTTGCAAGCGGAACGGCATCGGCGGCGCGCGGCGGATATACGGCTGTTTGTCCCATGCCAAACCTGAATCCCGTACCGGATTCAAAGGAGCATTTACAGGTACAGCTGAACGCGATCGCGCGCGACGCGCGCATTGCGGTTTACCCTTACGGGGCATTGACCGTAGGAGAAGCGGGCGAGACCCCCGCCGATCTGGAGGGCATGGCCCCCGATGTTATCGCGTTTTCAGACGACGGCAAGGGTGTGCAAAGCGAGGAAATGATGTGCGCTCTGATGACGCGCGCCAAGCTCCTCGGCAAAATGGTGGTGGCACACTGCGAGGACAATTCGCTCCTTCGCGGCGGCTACATTCACGACGGCAAGTATGCGCGCGAGCACGGACACCGCGGGATCGGCTCGGAGAGCGAGTGGGGGCCGATCAAGCGCGACTTGAGGCTTGCTGAGGAAACGGGCTGCGCGTATCACGTGTGCCACGTGTCCGCTAAGGAGAGCGTACAGCTCATCCGCGAGGCAAAGGCAAGGGGCGTGAACGTGACCTGCGAGACCGCACCGCACTATCTTGTGATGAGTGACGCGGATCTCGAGGAGCACGGACGCTTTAAAATGAACCCGCCCTTGCGCGACGAGAGCGACAGACAGGCGCTGCTCGAGGGGATTTTGGACGGTACGATCGACATGATCGCGACCGACCACGCACCGCACTCCGAGGAGGAGAAGTCGCGCGGTTTGGAGAAGAGCACGATGGGAGTTGTGGGGCTTGAAACCGCGTTCCCCGTGATGTATACGGAGCTGGTCAAAACGGGAATCCTTTCCCTTGAAAAATTGGTTGAATTGATGTGCACAAAGCCGCGTGAGCGCTTTGGCATCACCTCGGATGTGGGATACTGCATTTGGAATATCGAAAAGGAATACACGGTCGATCCCAAGGCCTTTGCGAGCATGGGGCGCGCCACTCCCTTTGCGGGCCGGCGCGTGTATGGCGAGAACATCATGACCGTATACAATAATAAGATCGTATATCAAAACAATACAGAGGAATGAGGAGAGAAGATCATGGCAAAAAGAACGGATATTAAGAAAATTTTGATTATCGGATCGGGACCGATCGTCATCGGTCAGGCGGCAGAGTTTGACTATGCGGGCACGCAGGCGTGCCTTGCGTTGCGCGAGGAGGGCTACGAGGTGATTCTCGTCAACTCCAACCCCGCAACGATCATGACCGATACCACCATTGCCGACAAGGTCTATATGGAGCCTCTGACTCTGGAATACGTTGCAAAGATTTTGCGCTACGAGCGCCCCGATGCGATCGTGCCCGGTATTGGCGGCCAGACCGGCCTTAACCTTGCGATGCAGCTGGAAAAGAAGGGCGTTTTGCGCGAGTGTGGTGTGGAGCTGCTCGGAACGAGCTGCGACAGTATTGCGCGCGCCGAGGACCGCGAGCTGTTCAAGGAGCTGTGCCAGTCGATCGGAGAGCCCACCATCCCCTCCGAGATCACCTATTCGCTTGACGAGGCAAAGGTGGCGGCACAGACCATCGGCTACCCCGTCGTTCTGCGCCCTGCGGTCACGCTTGGCGGCACGGGCGGGGGCTTTGCCAACAACGAGGAGGAACTGATCGAGATCGGCACCAACGCCTTCCGTCTCTCTCCCGTGCATCAGGTGCTGATCGAAAAGAGCGTTAAGGGATATAAGGAGATTGAGTTCGAGGTCATGCGTGACTCGAACGACAACGCGATCACCATCTGCGGCATGGAGAACGTAGACCCCGTCGGCGTTCACACGGGAGACTCCGTGGTCGTAGCGCCCATCCTCTCCTTGAACGATCACGATCTCAAGATGCTCAACGACAGCGCGATCAAGATCATTCGTGAGCTGAAGATCGAGGGCGGCTGTAACGTACAGTTCGCGCTGGATCCCGACTCCAGCCAATATTATCTCATCGAGGTCAACCCCCGCGTGTCGCGTTCGTCGGCACTCGCTTCCAAGGCGAGCGGTTATCCGATCGCGCGCGTGACCGCAAAGATCGCGGTCGGCATGAGCCTTGAGGAGATCCCCGTAGCGGGCGGAACGGCCGCGATCGAGCCCAAGCTCGACTATATCGTGGCAAAATTCCCGCGCTTCCCGTTTGATAAATTCACCACCGCATCCAATCTCCTCGGCACCCAGATGAAGGCAACGGGCGAGGTTATGGGCATCGGTTCAACGCTTGAGGAGTGCTTCCTTAAGTCGGTACGCTCCTTGGAGATCGGCGTTTGCCACTTCCATCTCTCTAAGTTCGATGATATGAGCGTGGAGGAGCTGCTTGATTACGTCAAGGATTTCCGCGACGACAACATTTACGCCGTGTGCCAATTGATGCGCCTGGGCGTGTCTATTGAAAAGATTCACGAGGTCACCAAGATCACCGAGCTCTTCCTTGAAAGCTTCAAGCGGATCGTTGATATGGAAGCGATCCTCAAGGAAAAGAAGGGCGACGCAAAAACGCTTTGGGCGGCAAAGACCATGGGATTTTCGGATAAGTTCATCGCAAAGCTTTGGAACACCGACGAATTGTCCGTGTTCCATCAGAGAAAGAGCGAGGGCATCATTCCGCAGTTCCGTATGGTGGATACGCTCCACACGGGCAAATATATCGCATACCTTTATTCCTCTTACACGGGCGAGAATCAGTCCCGCCTGACCGATAAAAAGAAGATCGTCGTGCTGGGCGCGGGCCCCATCCGTATCGGACAGGGCGTGGAGTTCGACTATTCCACCGTGCACGCCGTACAGACCATCAAGCGCGCGGGGTACGAGGCGATCATCATCAACAACAACCCCGAAACCGTATCGACCGACTACACCACCGCGGACAAGCTCTACTTTGAGCCCCTGACGCCCGAGGACGTTATGGCGATCATTGATTTTGAGCAGCCCGAGGGCGTTATCGCGTCTCTTGGCGGACAGACGGCGATCAACCTGGCGCAGCCCCTGATGGATCGCGGTGTCAAGATCATCGGCACCGATTGCGAGGCGATCGACAGAGCCGAGAACCGCGACAGCTTCGAGCGCATTCTGGAGGAGCTCAACATTCCGCAGCCGCAGGGCCGCGGCGTGACCACCATCGAGGAGGGCGTTGCAACCGCGGAGCGCATCGGGTACCCCGTGCTGGTGCGTCCCAGCTTCGTTTTGGGCGGACGTGCGATGCAGATCGTTGCAAACGAGGAGCAGCTGTGCAAGTATCTGAAAACCGCGTTTGCGATCGACGCGGACAAGCCCGTTCTGGTCGACCACTACATTCAGGGTAAGGAGGTCGAGGTCGACGCGATCTGCGACGGACGCGACGTGTTCGTGCCCGGTATCATGGAGCTGGTTGAGCGTACGGGTATCCTCTCGGGCGACTCCATCAGCGTATATCCGACCTTCAGCATCTCCGATAAGGTCAAGGGCATCATTCTGCAATACGCAAAGAAGCTGGGTCTTGGCATCGGCATCGTAGGCCTTTACAACATTCAGTTCATCGTTGATAAAAACGACAACGTATTCATCATCGAGGTCAACCCCCGTTCCTCCCGTACGGTTCCGTTCCTTTCCAAGCCAACGGGATATAGCCTTGCGGACATTGCAACCGAGGTCATTCTCGGCAAGAGCCTGAAGGAGCAGGGCATCTTCGATATTTATCCCACCGAAAAGAAGCGCTGGTACGTCAAGGCACCCGTGTTCTCCTTTAACAAGCTGCGCGGACTTGACGCATACCTCTCGCCTGAAATGAAGTCCACGGGTGAGGCGATCGGCTACGACGATAAGCTCAACCGCGCATTCTATAAGGCGCTGCAGGCATCCGGCATGAAGCTGCAGAACTACGGAACGGTTCTGGCTACCATCGCGGACAAGGATAAGGAGGAGGCACTGCCGCTCATCCGCCGCTTCTATAACCTCGGCTTTAACATTCAGGCAACCGAGGGCACGGCAGCCTTCCTTAAGGCGAACGGCGTTCGCACGCACGCGCTGAAGAAGATCAGCGACGGTAGCGACGAGATTCCCGAGGCTTTGCGTCAGGGCTATATCGAATACGTGATCAATACGCGCGACATCGGCAGCGTGGAGCAGATGCAGGACGGTCAGGAGATCCGCCGCTGCGCGACCGAAAACAACGTCAACCTCTTTACGGCGCTGGACACCATCCGCGTGCTGCTTGACGTGCTTGAGGAAACCACGCAGACCATTTCCACCATCGACGCGTGACGGAAAGGATTTGACTATGAAGCAAGGATTGTTTCAGATCATTGAAAATATTCCTCTTACCGAGGCGGTCTACAAGATGCGCCTCGGGGGGGACACCTCCGCGATTACCGCGCCCGGACAGTTCGTCAACATTCTCCTTGAGGGCAAGTTTTTGCGCAGACCCATCTCGGTTTGCGATAGCGTCCCGGGAGAATTGACCCTGCTTTATAAGATCGTGGGCGGCGGAACCGAGCAGATGAGCCGCATGAAGGCGGGCGAGACGCTGGATATTCTGTCGGGTCTTGGTAACGGATATGACGTGACCTTGGCGGGCGAGCGCCCCGTGCTCATCGGTGGCGGTGTCGGTGTGCCTCCCATGTACATGCTTGCCAAGCAGCTTGTGGCGGCAGGCAAACGGGTGTCTGTCATTCTCGGCTTTAACACCGCAAAGGAGGTCTTTTACCGCGAGGAATTCAAGGCGCTCGGATGCGACGTGTACGTGGCGACCGCCGACGGAACGGAGGGCACAAAGGGCTTTGTGACAGACGTATTGAAGGATCTCGACTACTCGTATTTCTACACCTGTGGGCCAGAGCCCATGTTCAAGGCGATCTACGCGGCGGCAAAAACGTCGGGGCAGTTCAGCTTTGAGGAGAGAATGGGCTGCGGCTTTGGCGCGTGCATGGGATGCTCCTGCAAGACGATCACGGGCTACAAGCGAATCTGCAAGGAAGGCCCTGTTCTTCGAAAGGAGGAGATCTTATGGCAGAAATGAAGGTAAAGCTTTGTGGGATCGAGATGGACAACCCCATCATTCCCGCCAGCGGCTGCTTTGGCTACGGCTATGAGTTTGCCGAATTGTACGATATCAACTGCTTGGGCTCGTTTTCCTTCAAGGGAACGACCAAGGATCCCCGATTTGGTAACCCCACACCCCGCATCGCGGAGTGTACTGCGGGTATGATCAACGCCGTGGGGCTTCAGAACCCCGGTGTGGAGAAGGTCATCTCCGAGGAGCATCCCAAGCTCAAAAAATGCTTCCACAAGCCCGTGATGGCAAACGTCAGCGGCTTTTCGGTGGAGGATTACGCATACACGTGCGCGCTTCTTGATAAGGAGGAGCAGGTCGGTTGGCTGGAGGTCAACGTCAGTTGCCCCAACGTTCACGGCGGCGGCATGAGCTTCGGTACGAGCCCCGAGGCGGCGGCAGAGGTCACAAGAGCCGTCAAGGCGGTTACGAAAAAGCCGATCATCATCAAGCTTTCTCCCAACGTCACCGACATCGTGTCCATCGCAAAGGCCTGCGAGGAGGCGGGGGCTGACGGCATTAGCCTTATCAACACGCTGCTCGGCATGCGTATTGATCTGAAGAAAAAAGCACCGGTGATCGCCAATAAGATGGGGGGATTTTCGGGCAGTGCCATTTTCCCCGTGGCGGTGAGAATGGTGTATCAGGTGTCACACGCGGTGAGCATTCCCGTTGTGGGCATGGGCGGCGTCACGACTGCCGAGGATGTTCTGGAGATCATGATGGCGGGCGCGACCGCCGTTGAGGTGGGTGCTGCTAACCTTGTCAACCCCTACGCCAGCCGCGACATCGTGGCAGAGCTGCCGCGCGTGATGGAAAAGTACGGCATCAAGAGTCTGTCCGAGATCATCGGTATTGCGTAAATCAAAGTATATATAGATTGGAGAACAGAACATGGGAAAAGACGTTATCATCGCGTGTGATTTTGACAGCGCGGAAAAAACATTTGCATTTTTGGATCAGTTTACGGGCAGAAAGCCCTTTGTAAAGATCGGGATGGAGCTCTACTACGCAGAGGGTCCCGCGATCGTTCGCGAGATCAAAAAGAGAGGACATAAGATCTTCCTTGACCTCAAGCTTCACGACATCCCCAACACGGTTAAAAAGTCCATGGCGGTGCTTTCTCGCCTCGACGTGGATATGACCAACCTGCACGCGGCAGGCACAAGACGCATGATGGAGGCGGCAATCGAAGGGCTGACCCGTCCCGACGGTACGCGTCCGATGCTCATCGCGGTCACGCAGCTGACCTCGACCGATCAGGAGAGCATGGAGAACGACCTGCTTATCAAGGAGCCCATTGCCGAGGTCGTCATGCACTACGCGTCGAACGCAAAGAAGGCGGGGCTTGACGGTGTGGTTTGCTCGCCTCTGGAGGCAGGAAAGGTACACGAGCGCTGCGGTGACGGCTTTGTAACCGTGACTCCCGGCGTGCGCTTTGCGGATGGCGATATTGGTGACCAGAAGCGTGTTATGACGCCTGCGGAGGCAAAGAAGATCGGCTCGGATTACATCGTGGTGGGCAGACCCATCACCGCCGCCGACGACCCTGTTGCGGCATACGAGAGATGCGTTGCGGAATTTGTTGACTGATTGATAAAGGAGAATGGAAATGGAAGCTTATAAAAGAGAGTTTATTGAATTTCTGGAGAGCGCGGGTGTGCTCAAATTTGGCGATTTCACCGCAAAGAGCGGCAGAAAGATCCCGTATTTCATCAACGCGGGTATGATCAAGACCGGTAACGACATCGCGACCCTTGGCGAGTTTTACGCAAAGGCATATTTTGAAAAGCTGGGCAAAAAGCCAGCAGTCCTCTACGGACCTGCTTACAAGGGCATTTCTTTGTCGGTGTCCGCGGCTGTAGCGCTGTCCAAGAACGGGCTTAACGTGCCTTTCTTCTTCAACCGTAAGGAGGTCAAGGACCACGGAGAGGGCGGCGTGTTCGTGGGCTACGTTCCCACGGCGGGCGAGGAGGTCGTTATCATCGAGGACGTCATCACCGCAGGCACCGCGATCCGCGAGAGCATGGAGATCCTTTCCCACCTTGAGGATGTCAAGGTGGCGGCAACCTTTATCATGGTCGACCGCAAGGAAAAGGGCCAGGGAGAGAAGGGCGCTATGCAGGAGATCGAGGAGCAGTTCGGCTTCCCCGTGTACTCCATCGTAGACGTTTACGACATCATCGAGTACCTTGAAGCGGACGAAAAGAACGCTGAAAACGTAGCACGTATAAAAAAATATCTCGAAGTAAACGGCGCAAAGGCATGATCGCGCCCGCAAGGAGGCAACTATGCGACATCTGATTGATATCAACGATCTCACACCTCTTGAGATCGACGAGCTGATCGCAACGGCGAACGATATTATCGAAAACCCGAAGAAATATTCCGAGGCTTGCCGCGGTAAAAAGCTGGCAACGCTGTTTTTTGAGCCCTCTACGCGCACGCGCTTGAGCTTTGAGGCGGCTATGTTTGATCTGGGCGGCAACGTCATGTCGGTATCCGCGGGCGCGTCTTCGTCGGCGGCAAAGGGTGAGAGCGTTGCGGACACGGCAAAAACCGTTTCCTGCTACGCGGACATCATTGCGATGCGCCACCCCAAGGAGGGAGCCCCCCTCGTGGCGTCCATGAATGCGTCGATCCCCGTAATCAACGCGGGCGACGGCGGTCACAACCACCCCACGCAGACACTCACCGACCTGCTCACCATTTCGCGCGAGAAGGGGAGACTTGACAATCTGACCATCGGCTTTTGCGGTGACCTGAAATTCGGTCGTACCGTTCACTCGCTGATCTCCGCAATGGCGCGCTACACGGGCATCAAGATCGTGCTGATCTCGCCGCGTGAATTGCAGGTGCCGAGCTATATCACCACCGACGTGCTGGAGAAAAACGGCATTGAATACGTAACGACCACCGATCTTGTGGGGGCTTTGCCCGAGCTGGATATCCTCTACATGACGCGCGTTCAGCGCGAGCGGTTCTTCAACGAGGAGGACTACCTGCGACTCAAGGACAGCTATATTCTCACGCCCGATAAGCTCAAAGGGGCAAAGGATGACCTTTCCATTATGCACCCCCTGCCGCGCGTCAACGAGATCGCGGTGGCGATCGATGACGATCCCCGCGCTTGCTATTTCAAGCAGGTCTACAATGGCAAGATCGTGCGCATGGCGCTCATTCTCAAGCTTTTGGAGGTGACGGTATGAATATAGATGCAATCAAAAACGGCATCGTGATCGACCACATCACGCCCGGTCGCGGCATGGAGCTCTACCGCCTGCTCTCTCTGGAGGAGCTGGAATGCACCGTTGCGCTGATCAAAAACGTCGGCAGCCGCAAAATGGGGAAGAAGGACATCATCAAAATTGATGCGGACATCGACCTGAATATGGACATCATCGGCTATGTTGATCCCGACGTGACCGTTAACATCATCCGCGACGGTAAGATTGTGGAAAAGAAGCAGATCGCGCTTCCCGCACGCTTGACCAACGTCATCTGCTGCAAGAACCCGCGCTGCATCACGTCCACCGAGCAGGAGCTGCCGCACATCTTCCGCTTGACCGACCCCGCGCTCCGCGTCTA
>JAZRFD010000012.1:0-12467 GCA_045661185.1 Eubacteriales bacterium
TAGAGCGCCACCTTGCCAAGGTGGAGGTGGCGGGTTCGAGCCCCGTAATCCGCTCCAAGATTTCACGGACACAGCATAAAGCGTGTCCGTGAAATATTATCTAACAGAATATGGCGCCATAGCCAAGCGGTAAGGCAGAGGTCTGCAACACCTTTATCCCCGGTCCGATTCCGGGTGGCGCCTGCAAAACAAAACGCACTTCGCAAGAAGGGCGGTTTGTTTTGGAACGATGTTTGCCCTTGCGGGCAAGAGATGTTGCCTTCGGCAGTGATGTTCACTGCGTGGGTGATGTTACGCCTAACGGCGTAGTGGGCAAACATCACCTCACTGCGACCAACGGGAGCTACATCACTATGCGAAGCATAACACCACTGCGGCAACGGGATCATGATCACTGACGAATATATGGCGGCTGAGGGGGGGGCCGGCGGGGCAGAGCGGCAACGACGTGGAGAACGTGATCGTTGACGCATACCCCAAAAACGTCCCGCCGGAGAAATACAGTTGGGAGGATGCCTAGTCGGTGCTTCTTCGGAGTGCATAGAAGATGCGCTCGCCGGAATATATCGAAAAGGGCTTTGTTTTTAACGACAAGACGGTTGCAACAACGGCGCGTAAAATGGGTACACGCGAGGAATCCGACAAAAAAACGAGGAATCGTTACAATTCCTCGCTTTTTTGTTGGTAGGGGAGCTCCTCGTTCGATTAAACCTCAATGATATCGGGATCAAGCAAAAGCGCCTCGCGCACGTCGTTTGGGCAACAGACGTTGCCGATGCCGAGCGTGGCGTATTTTTTCACGCGCGCGACAACCTCGGGGCTTGCCTTGTCGCGATCGACGAGCCACGCAAAGTTGGGTTTATCAAGATAGATCCAAACAGACAAGCGATCGGGGCGAACGAGCGAGGCGACCTCGGCAAGCGCCTCGTCGGTGTTGACACCGTCGTATTCGATGTAGGCGTCGGGGATGCGCGATTGAATTTTCTTGATGCGCGCGACGTCAGCGGTGGAAAACTCGACCTTGACGTTGTAGCGTTGTACCAGGTCCAGCAGAGGATCCAGCTCGTCGGTGGGGATCTTTTTGTCCAGATTCAAAAGCACGTCCGAGCCGTCAAGGAGCGCCAGCAGCTCCTCGAGACGGGGAATGCGTGTGCCGCGGAACGCCTCACTGTGCGCGATGCCTGCGTCAAGCTCCGATAGCTCTGCCCACGTCGATTCGCTTACCTGCATGTCGAGCTTGATGAGCGAGCCGTCGGCGTTGCGGCAGGTGCGGTTGACCGAGTTGTCATGCATGAGCACGATCACACCGTCACGCGTGATTTGCGGGTCGGTTTCAATCTGCTCAAAGCCTGCTTCCAATGCCGCGCGAAACGCGGGCATCGTGTTTTCGGGCGTGTAATAGGTACCGCCTCTGTGTGAACGGAAGATCATGGTCCTTCTCCTTTGCGTTTTGATGCTTCCATTATAATACAGCCGTTGCCGCTTGTCAATTACGTGGCGCAAAAAAGAAAACCGCGCAACACGCAGGCGGCACTTGTTCAACAATCGCCAAACGCTAAAGGCTGTGCGGCGCGAACATGCGGACCGATGTTCGCGCCTACCTTGTAGCCGCTTTGTTCGCACAAATTCTGCGGGATGTTGAGGGCGCCATCCCCTACATTAAAGCGCGCATACACCACCCCATAAAAATCACCCAGCAAACCCATCCGCAAAGGCGGTGGCGAGCTTGTCGCAGCGCTCGTTATAGGGGTGGCCGTCGTGGCCCTTGACCCAAACGAAGGTAACGCGGTGGCGTTCGAGGAGCGCCAGAAGCTGCTCCCAAAGGTCGACGTTGAGGGCAGGGGAGCGATCGGCTTTTTTCCAGCCGTGCGCGCGCCAGGAGAGCGCCCAGCCCTGCGTGATGGCGTCCACCAGATACTTGGAATCCGAGGTCAGAGTGACCTCGCAGGGCTCCTTAAGCGCGGAGAGGGCGGCGATCGCGCCGGTCAGCTCCATGCGGTTGTTGGTGGTGGTCTCCTCACCGCCCGAGAGCTCGCGCTCGACGCCGTTGTAAACCAGTACCGCGCCCCAGCCGCCGTGACCGGGGTTGCCGCGGCAGGCGCCGTCGGTATAAATATCAACGTGTTTCATCGGTGGAATCTTCCTTGTCGGAGTCGTTTTTTGCAATACGTGATGCTTTATCCAGCCCTAAAGCGTCGCAAAGCTCCGCCTTTCGAGCGTCGGGCGTTGCGGGATCTGCAAGCTCTGCCAGCTGTGCCGCGCGCAACAGCTCCGCGTGTGTGATGATCTGCGTATCGGCGGGCAGCCCCAGCAGTGCGCGACGCGCGCGCAGGAGCATTTCACCCTCGGCGATCACGAGCGTTTCAAGCGCCTCGCAATCGGCAAAAACACCCTTTTCCATTTTGACGTGAGAGTCGGGCAGGATTACCGTTTCAAGGGCCGTGCAGCGCGCAAATACGCCGCTTTCGAGCTTTTTGAGCGAGGCGGGAAGACTGACCGCTTCCAAACGGATGCAGCCCGCAAACGCGCGGTGCTCGATCAGGGAAAGCCTTGGCGAAAAGGTGACGGATTTGAGCGCAACGCAATCCGCGAACGCGTTTTTCTCGACCTTTTCAACGGTTTCGGGCATACGGATCTCCTCCAGAGCAAAGCAGCCCGTAAACATGGAATCCTCAATTTCGGTCAAGGGCGCCTTGTATTCCACGCGTCGCAGCGATGAGCAGTAGGCAAACGCGCGGGAGGCAATGTCCTCGACCTCGGCGGGGATGGTGATCTCCTCAAGGGAGGTGCACCCCAAAAAGGCCGAATGACCGATACGCGTGACGCGCTCGGGGAGTCGGAAATTTTTGAGCCTTTTACAGGCGCAGAACGCGGCGTTTCCAATATAATTGAGGAAGTTCGGCAGCTCCAGCGTCTCCAGACTTTCGCAGCAGGAGAAGGTGTAGTCGCCGATAAAGCGGATCGCGGAGGGGATGGTGACGGTGCTCAAGCGTGTGCACTCGCTGAACGTGCCGATGCCGATATATTGCGTGTTGGCAGGCAGATTTACCTCCTCGAGCGAGGTGCAGCGCGCAAAGGCGTAACGGCCGATCGCACGCACGCCGTCAGGGACGGTGATCTGCTTGAGGGAGCGGCAGTTAAAGAACGCGCCGCGGTGGATCGCGGTGATCGCGTCGGGGAGCGTGATCTCCTCCAACACCTCGCAATCACTGAACACAAAGCGGCCAAGGTGGTTGATGTTGGCAGAAAGCACCACGTGATGCAGAGCGGTGCAGCCACGGAAGGCCCCGTCGTCAAGGGAGATCACGGTGCGGGGCAGAAGCAGGGAGGAAAGCGACGTGCATCCCTTGAAGGCCTCCTCACCGATCTCGCGCAGACCCGATGAAAAGCTGATCTGTCGCAGATTGACGCACCCGCGAAAGGCGCGGGGATGGATCACGCTGACGCGAGGGCCTACGGTGACGCGCGTCAGGTGCGTGTTGCCCGCAAACGCCTCCTCCGCGATCGCGGTGACCTCATTCGGGATCACGATCTCGGCCTTTTTGCCGTAATAGCGGACAAATCTGCCGTTTCGGATCTCGCTGTTGCGCAAAATATCGGGATCTGCCGTGATTCTATATTGTTCTTCGTTGATGGTTTTGTCTTCCATTTCGTACCCTCGGCTATATCAAAGCTCGTCAACGCCCATCTGGCGCATCATACGCTTGTTAAATTCCTCGGCGGTGTTGTAGCCCATGCGCTTTTGACGGTAGTTCATGGCCGCCACCTCAAGGATGATGGCAAGGTTTCTACCGGGGCGGACGGGAACGGTGATGGAGGGAACCTCGATGCCGAGAATGTTGATCTTTTCCTCATCCATGCCAAGACGGTCGTACATTTTTCCCTCGACCCAGTTTTCAAGCTGGATGACAAGGTCGATCTTTTCGGTCTCCTTAACGGCACCCATACCAAACAGTCTGCGCACGTCCACGATGCCGATGCCGCGCAGCTCCACGTAGTGGCGGATCAGATCGGGCGCGGAGCCTACCAGCGTTTTGTCGGATACACGCTTGATCTCCACGGCGTCGTCCGCGATCAGGCGGTGGCCTCTTTTGATCAGCTCGATGGTGGTTTCACTCTTACCGACGCCGCTGTCGCCAAGCAGCAGCATACCCTCGCCGTAGACCTCTACAAGTCCTCCGTGGCGGGTGATGCGGGGCGCCAGATAAACGCTGAGCGAGGAGATCAGGCTTGCCATGATCTGACTGGTTTTTGCGTTTGTACGCAGCACAGGTACGCCAACGGCTCCCGCGCGCTCAATCAGCGCCTCGTCCACGGGCAGATCGGTGGTGTAAACGATTGCCACGGGGTGTGCGTCTACGAATTTTTGAAGCATCGTCTGCCGCTTTTGGGCATCAAGCGATTGCAGATATTGCGTTTCTGCCTTACCGATGAGCTGAATACGCTCGGGTTCAAAGATCTCGTAAAAGCCCGCAAGCGCCAGCCCGGGGCGGTTGACCTCGGGGGAGGTGATTTGAATCGAGTCGAAATTGTCGGGACGCACGATGACCTCCAGGCGGAAGTCCTCTACGATTTTGGTCAGCGGAACCTTGTAGATCCGTTTCATGTGCGCGTGTCTCCTTTCAATGAGGATTGTCTGAATTTATATTTATTGTAACATAATTTTTTGCGAAAGGGAACCCGTTTTTTAAAATTTCCTTTGGTTTTTCGCGTATATTCACAAAAAATACATAACTATCTTGTATAATGAAGAAAATCAAGTGCCCGGAGGATATGGGAATGTTGAAAAAATACAGAGCCGTGGCGATGTGCCTTGTGCTGTGCTTTCTCGTGCTGCCTTTTATGAGCTGTGCGAGCTGCAAAAATAAGAGAGTGGTGGCGACCTGCGGCGAATACGATATCCATTACGAATATCTGCGCTTTGTGACCTTGAACTTCAAGGATCAGATGGATCGCGACTACGGCGACGGCAACGCGGAAAACGGAACGATCTGGGACGATCCCAAAACCGCTGCAAAATATAAGCCCCTGCTTGAGGAAAAGGTGTGGGATCTGATCCGCGACAACTACGCGGTGCTTATGGCTTGTGCCGAGTACGGCATCGGACGCGACGTGTTTGACGGCAAGGATATGAAAAAAGCGGTGGACGAGCAGATGGACGCGCTCAAGGCATCCTACGATTCCTACATCGAGTACGAGGAGGCGCTTGCCGATTCCTATATGACCGAGGACGTGTTTCGCTTCCATTTTGCCATTGAGGAGATGAAGGTGCGCCTCTATCGCGCAATGGCGGGAGCGGGAGACTTTATCGACGACGAGGAAGACTTTTACGCTTGGCTGATGGACGGAAACTGCGCGTACGTGCAGCATATTATGAAAAAAGTCAGCGACGGTGAGGATGCCGCGTTCGAGCGCGCGTTTGCGGAGGACGTCAGACGCGGTCTTCTCTCGGGTGAGCGCGATCTCGACTTTTACATTGGCTCCTCCAGCGAGAAAACGCCTTGGAATGACGATTATGAAAACGTGATGCCTTATTTCATCATCCGACACGCTTACGACGACGCGCTGGTGGATGCGGCGCTGGCCCTGCAGGGCGTGGGAGCGGTCAGCCCCGTGATCGAGGTGGAGGACAGCTTTTACGTGCTGGTGCTTCAGGATGAGGCGGAGGGCGAGCTTGCGGCCAATCTGACGACGCTCCTTTCCACCTATCAGTGGGGCGTGGTGTCCGAAAAGGTCGTCAAGATCAAAAAGAGCATGAAGCTCGAAATGACGAAGTTCGGAAAGGGCATTGACCTTTTGGAGATCGAATAAACATAGCTTCAGACTGACGGAAGGGAGGACGCCATGCGACGCTTTCGATACAGACGCCGCGCGCGAAGCGCGGGAAACAGAAAACTCGCCCCGTGGGCGATCGTGCTGATCGTTGCGGCTGGAGCGCTTTTGCTCACCGTGATCATTGGCAACCTTCTGCGTCTATGGCTTGACGACGAGGCCTACCGCCGTTTACGCGACGGAGAGGAGACAACGGGGAAGCGGGAAGAGCCGCTTTATCAGGCAAACGCGCCCGACGTACACGCGTATCCCTATGAAATTGGGGACTCGATCTATGACGTTTTGGAGCTGCCCGCGGTGTCCTTTACCCTGAACGCCCCCGACGGGACGGCGGTCTATACGTCGGACGTGGTTGCATTTTTTGGGGTTCCGACAAGCGGCAGCGCGCCACTTAACGATACGATGAGCGAGCTGCTCACGGCAAACGCCTACGTCAGCGGTGTGTACCATCCGCAAGCGCTTGGAACGTCCGATGCGGATCTGCTTTACGCAAAAACGGGCGCGGATTGCGCGATCCTGCGCGAATTTGTGCGCGCGGGCGGACGCGAGGTGCTGCTGTGCGGCATTGCGTTTGAAACGGTTTCGACCGATGAGATCGTTTCCTATCTGACCGCTGTTAAAAAGATCATGGGCGAGCGCCCCTTGGGGGTGGCGATCCCGCTTTCTGTCGCGCAACGTGCCGACGCTTGGGAGCTGATCGGCGCGATGGATAAGGTCTGTGACTTTTTCGCGCTCGACATGCGCGACAGCGACGCGCCCTTGACCGATGCCAATTTTTACATCGGACAGTACGATATGCGTCTTTTGCTTGACGAAACGCAAACCGACCATATCGAGGTCGCCCGCGACAACCTGGACAGCTTACAGGTCGTGTCTAAAATGAATTGATCTTCCCGAAAAAAAGGGCGCGCTTTAGAGCGTCACCCTAAAGGACAGTTTTCAAAAACGGGGCTGTCTCAAATGTTTTTTTAGCGATTAAATTATAGAACAAAGAAAGCGGATGCTCAATACCTTTCGGTAAAGAACATCCGCTTTTTCTTTTCTTGGGTTATCTTAGTGAGACAGCCCCGTTACTTGTCCCTGTCCAAAAACTCCTCTAAACGGTAATTTCGGAACTGGTACATTTGGTTGCGGATAAATTTAATATCGGCGCATAACGAAAACAATAGCTCACACCACAAATAAACAAGCCATGAAAAAAGCGGCACCGTAATCACGAATGCGATTCCGATCCAATTTCCCTCTACGGTTAAGAGCAACCCTCCAATGACACCTAATGCTCCCATCAGAAAGCAAACTCCCTGCATAACTGCACGCAAGCGCAAAAGTGTACGGTCATTTTTCCAAAACATATTCGCCATCCCCTTAAAAAATAAAATCCACATTCTTATTATACTATAAACCAACCTCCTTGTCAATACCTATAACTAAAATTTTATTTATTAATTTCTTCTTTTTTAGTTCCTTATGCGGTATTCTATAGTTGGGGGTGATGAAATGAACGCAGATTATAAATTGATCGGAAGCCGCATCAAGAGTGTGCGCAAGGCGCAAGGGATGACGCAGGAGCGGCTGGCGGAGCGTCTTGGTGTTTCAGTTGGATATATCAGCCAAGTCGAGCGCGGGATCACCAAGATCAGCCTTGATTTGTTGGCAAGCATTGCGGGTGTTTTCGGGAGTGATCTTTCGGAGCTTGTAACGGGGGCGGCAGCAGGGTCAAAAAATTATCTGTCCGCTGAAATTGCCGCCGATTTCGATAAATTAAGTATGGAAAACAAGCGTTTGACGATTTCTTTTATCCGTTTGCTTCTTGAAACCCACCAATGAGCGCTTCAAAAAAATAGAAAATTTGATTTTTTTGACCAAATCCTCTCCGATAAAAGGAAAAATGTAAAAAAACTATTGACAAATGGAAAAGAAGCGGTTATAATATTAGTTGTCGCATTTTATGTCAACCGAAAATGGGAGGTAGATGATCATGGTATTGGATATGCGCCCGATGCTTCGCGGCGAGACCGACCACATTCACATTGATTATCTGCTCACGCCCGATCTTCCGGATGGCGCGGAATTCGACGGCGATGCCCACGTGGTTGGAGACGTAACCGATGAGGCAGGCTACATGCGCCTTTCTCTTTCGGCAACCGTTGCCTATCGCGCGGAATGCGCTCGCTGTCTGGAACCCGTCAGCGGAGACTTTGCCGTTCAGCTCGAACGGACGGTCGCTGCGGAGGGGACCTTGACACGGGAGCAATTGGAGGAAAACGTCGACGAGTATGCCGTAATTGAAAACGGCAAGCTTGACCTTGACGAAACGATCCGCGAGGAGCTGATCCTTTCGTTCCCCATGCGCTTTTTGTGCCAAGAGGATTGCCCCGGCCTATGTCCGAAATGCGGGAAGCCCCGTCGCTTGGGCGATTGTGGGTGTCCCACGGTGGAACCGGATCCGCGGCTTGCCGTGCTGAAGACGCTGTTTGACAAAAATGAGGAAGATAAGTAATTGAGGAGGTGTAGACATGGCAGTACCGAAGAAAAAAGTATCGTCCGCGCGCAGAGACAAGAGACGCTCCAACAACAGCAAGCTCAGCCTGCCCGGCATGAACAAGTGCTCCAACCCTGCATGTGATGCATTCGTAAAGAATCACTGCGTATGCAAGGTTTGCGGCTTCTATAACGGAAAACAGGTTCTGGACGTCAAGAAGGACGCTTAATTTCCAAAACCAAAAGAAAAGGACTTCGACAGGAAGTCCTTTTCTTTTTTTGCTTCACAGCTTCAACTCACCGTTTTCGATATCCGCAATGATCTGCGCGATGGCGTGCTCGTCATTGCTGACCGTAACACGGTCGGCAACGGCTTTGACCGCGGGCAGGGCGTTTGCAACCGCCACGCCTACGCCTGCCGCCACAAGCATTTCAAGGTCGTTGCTATAGTCGCCCACGGCAACAAGGTGCGACATCGGGATCCCCACGTGCTCGGCAAGGCGGGGGAGCACCACGCTCTTGTTGCCACCCTTGGGGAGAATTTCAAACAGCGTCTCCTCGGAGCGCACGTAGTCAAATTCTGCCGCGAGCGGATGTGCCGAGAGCAGCGCCATTGCCGTCTCAATGTGCGCGGGATCGCGATCGCCGAACACGATTTTTGCAAGCGGCTCTTTGACGTCGTATAGTTTTTCGATGGGGAGATACGGCACGCCCGTGATCTCGCGGAACCATACCATGGATGCGTTTTCGCGGTAAAAATAAATGTGAGCAAAGGTGTTGACCTGAATGCCGATGCCGGGAACGTGCGCGGCAACGTATTCCGCCTGCTCCAGAACGTCGCGCGAAATTCCGCGCGTCCAAATGTAGCGCTTTGCCTCGCCGTCGTAAAGACCGCTGCCGTTGAAGCAGCCAAAGGGGGCGTTGGGGCGGGCGGCGTTGTAAATATCGGTCACGCAGGATGCGGGGCGACCCGTAACGAAGGTGAACAGTCCGCCCTCGCGCTTAAAATACTCGATTGCCTCACGGTTTTCATGGGAAACCGCGCGGTTGCTGTTAAGCAAAGTGCCGTCAAGGTCGGTGCAGATCAAAATTCCTTCAAAGCGTTTCATGCGTGTGCCTCGTTTTTTTGGTAGTGTGGATAGTATATCACAAAATTGAAACAAATACAACCCCCGCATCGCAAATTCGACACGCTTTGCATACACTTTTAGTGTAGATTCCGTCGGAAGAAAATTCCTTTCCAAAAAATGCGCCCGCGCGTTTAAGGGCTTCCTTTTCGTGGGAAGAATATCAGTGTCGGGAATCCTCTTTCGCGACTACACCAAAAGAAAGGAAGCGTACTATGAACGTCAAACGAGGAGATATTTATTACGCAGACCTGAGCCCCGTTGTCGGGAGCGAGCAGGGGGGACTCCGCCCCGTCCTCATCGTCCAGAACGACATCGGCAACCGATATAGCCCCACCGTGATCGCCGCAGCCATTACTTCACGCATGAGCAAGACACGACTGCCCACCCATATCGACGTCTATGCCGCCGACGTAGGGCTCTCCAAGGACTCCGTGATTCTGCTCGAACAGATCCGCACGCTTGATAAGCGGCGCCTGAAGGAGAAAATGGGACACCTTGACGAATCCATGATGAACCACGTGAATACCGCTATCGCCATCAGCTTCGGGCTTGGTAACCCCGAGGAGGACGCCGCCGCGCGCGCGATGATGCAACGTGTCAACTACACACCGCGCACCAACACCGCCGTTGCCGCCGCGGAGCTGCCCAAGGCCGAGGGGTAAGGGATAAGGGGATGCGCTTGGGGGAACTTCTTGAAAGAAGTTCCCCCAAGCCTCTTCAAGAACGTTCACCTAAAGGGGTATTAATTACCCTCATCGGGAATCGCTTTCAAAGCGGTTCCTTTTTTTGCGCCTACGTGGTGAAAGTCTGTACTGCACTACAAACTTTCACCACGTATAAACAAAAGAGGGCATACGATGTGGTGCATTCTCGATTGGGAAAGCAAATACCCACGTAAGTGAAAGTTTTTGGAGATAGGGGCGTGGGGGGTGAACCTTTTTTCAAAAAGGTTCTTCCCCCACAAAACACATCCCCACAAAACACCCCCACGCTTGACAAGAGGCGGGGAGCGTGGTATAATAAACAAAAAATGAAGGGAGAGGGCGGATGAGGACAGCGGGCATTATATGCGAATGCAATCCGCTTCACGCGGGGCACTTATATTTGCTGGAAAAGGCGCGCGAGAGCGGTGCCGAGGCGGTGATCGCGGTGATGAGCGGTTGCTTTGTTCAGCGCGGCGAGGCGGCGGTGGCAGACCCATACGCACGTGCCGAAATTCTGGTTCGCGCGGGCTTTGACGCGGTCGTCGAGCTGCCGTTTCCGTTCGCGGCGGCGAGTGCCGAATTTTTCGGCGCGGCGGGGGCGGAGATCTTATCGCGCCTTGGCGTGGACGAATTGTGGTTCGGCTCGGAGTGCGGTGACGTGGACGCGCTTTTGCGGTGCGCGGAGATCGCGGAGAGCGACGCGTTTGTGACGCGATACAGCGCAAACGTGCAGCGCGCGGACGGCACGGCACGCGCGTATTTTGACGTTTTGCGTGAGATGTGCGCGGACGCGGCGGTTGCGTTCGACCCCAACGACATTTTGGCCATCTCATATCTGCGCGCGATGCGCAAAATCGGCTCAAAAATGCGCCCCGTAACCGTGAAACGCGTGGGGAGCGGCTACGCCGAGACCGCGCTTGCGGGTGACGTGTTCCCATCGGCAACCGCCCTGCGGCGCACGTGGCACACGGACGGCTTGGACGCGATCACCCCATATTTGCCCACCCCATGCGCCGAGCTTTTGGCACGTGAGGCAGCGGCAGGACGCGCACCGGCGGATTTGCGCGCGATCGACGCCCTGATCCTTGGCTTTTTCCGCATGTGCGACCCCGCAAGCCTTGAGGATATCGCGGAGCTTGGCGGCGGACTTGGCAACCGTATGGCGCAGCTTTCGCAAAGAGCCACGACAGCCGAGGAGCTGCTGGCGCTTTGTGCCACCAAAAAATACAC
This sequence comes from Eubacteriales bacterium, assembly GCA_045661185.1. GTDB lineage: Bacteria > Bacillota > Clostridia > Oscillospirales > CAG-272 > UMGS1865. The sequence goes on from JAZRFD010000012.1 coordinate 11,378, forward strand.
CGATGCGCGGCTGCGGCGCGGCATTTTGTTCGCACTCACGCGTGTGCGGGAGCAGGAGCTGCGACGCAAAATCGCCTACGTGCGTTTGCTTGCGGCAAACCGCACGGGATGTGCCTATCTCGCATCGGTACGCAAGAGCGCGACGGTTCCCGTGGTCACGCGGCAGACCGATCTGCCCGAGAGCCCCGAGGCACGCGCGCAGTTTGCTATGGAATCCCGCGCGGCGGCGCTTTACGCCATGACCTTGCCCACGCGCGAGAGCGGAGAGACGCTTTTGCGGCGCACGCCCGTGATCGTGGATTGCTAAAATGAAAAAAATCGAAAGAAAATCCCAAAAAGGGCTTGACAAGTGCTCATAAATCGTGTATAATTTGGAAAGATAATTTTGTTTTGATATTGCAATATACGATATAGAAATGATTTTATCTCTTGATTACCGACGGAGGGGGGGATATAAAATGGCAGAAATCAGAGTCAAGGAAGGCGAATCTTTGGATAGCGCACTTCGTCGCTTTAAGCGTGCAACCGCCCGTTCAGGCATCCTCACCGAGCTTCGCAAGAGAGAGCACTATGAGAAGCCGAGCGTAAAGCGCAAGAAGAAGTCTGAAGCGGCCAGAAAGCGCAAGTACAAGTAATTCGTGCTTGTGACCAATGGTAAAAAAGGAGAGTTCCTACGGGGCTCTCTTTTTTGCTTTACAAACGGGAAAAGGTGTGGTATAATGGGATTATCTACGAAATGAGTGGAGGAAATGGCAATGAAAAAGATTTTTGCGCTTTTGCTGGCGTTTTTGATGATTGTGCCCATGCTTGCAGCCTGCAACACATCCGAGTCGGAGAGCAAGGGGAACGACGAAAACAATGGCGGCGCGGGTGACAACGGTATCCCCAAAGTAAGCGAGGGGTTGGCTTTTGAATTGAACAGTGATGAAAGCGGCTATATTGTTGTTGGAGTTGGAGCGTGCGCCGATACCAAGATTGTAATCCCGGCTACCCATGAAGAAAAGCCCGTGACGGGCATTGGCGAGCGAGCTTTTTTTCAACGCGATCACATTACGAGCGTTACGATTCCTGACGGCGTGACGAGTATTGG
>JAZRFD010000013.1:0-8643 GCA_045661185.1 Eubacteriales bacterium
TGACTTGACGCGTGCGCGGTTTTGTGCTATACTGTAGGGGAAAATCCATGACGTAAAGAGGAAAACCATGTTTTACATCATCACCATCTCGGGGGCGTCGCTCCTGATCTCGCTCTGCAATTTTTTGGCGAACGGAGATTACTCCTTCTCCGCGTTTGCCGTTCTGTTGCTCATCACCGCCGCGGGCGTGGGCTGCGTCATTGCCGTGGACGGGCTTTTTGCCTTCATCGCGCGCCGCCTTCCCGAGCGTTGGTTTGCACCCGAAGCGCGCGCGTTCTCGGTTCCCAAGTGGGAAAAGGACCTCTACCGCAAAACAAAAATCAACGTGTGGAAAAAGCACGTGCCCGAATGGGGCTGCTTTACGGGCTTTCACAAGGATCGCATGCGCGACCCCAACGACAGTGCCTACATCGGTCGCTTTCTGCTGGAATCCAACTACGGTGTCCTCGGCCACGTCCTCGGCTCCTGCCTTGGCTTCCTCATCATGCTCCTGCCCTTTCTTCCCACGCTGACCGTCGCGCTCCCCATTGCCATCGTCAATTTTGTCCTCAATATGCTTCCCACCATGATCCTGCGCTTTAATACCCCCGCCCTGCGCCGTCTCTACCGCCGCAACCTCGCGCGGGAGCGCGGAGAATAAAGGGGTGTTTTTCGGGGGAGAAAACTTTTTGAAAAAAGTTTTCTCCCCGAACCCCTCTTTCAAAAACTTTCACCTACGTGGATATTGATTTCCCAATTGAGGGTGCAACATAGTGCACCCTCTTTTATTTGTGCGCGGTGAAAGCTTGTAATGCAGTACAGACTCTACGGTATGGGAACGCTTTGTGCGCGTACGGAAAGAATGCTCCCGCAAGCACTTGGGAACCCACATCCCAAGCGCTCCACAGGCGCAAAGCACGCTTTGCGCAGTGAAATCTGCCCTACGGGCAGGTGAAATCGCTCCGCGAACGTGAAAAGTTCAATGCTTTATAACCGCCTTGTTTGCACTTTTACTGTAAGCGCGACCATTGGTGTAGCCGTTTTGTTTCTGCTCGTCCACCCCGCGTTTTTTCTTTTTGTACCTTTATATTATTGACAACGGCAAAAAAGTGTGATACAATAGTGGTGTATGTAATTTTTTAATCGAAAAGCGAGGTTTATTGCACTATGCATTGGTCAGAAGAGATCGCTCAAAGAATCATTGAGCGCAACCCCAACAAGGAAGAATACGTTTGCGCGGCGGGCATCAGCCCCTCGGGCTCTGTTCACATCGGTAACTTCCGCGACGTGGCAACGCCCCTGTTCGTGGTCAAGGCGCTGCAGAAAATGGGCAAAAAGGCAAAGCTCCTCTTCTCTTGGGATGAGTACGACCGTTGCCGCAAGATCCCTGCAAACGTGCAGGCGGTTGTTGGCAACACCTATGACAAATATATCGGCTGCCCCTACGTTGACATTCCCGACCCTTGGGGCTGTCACGAGAACTATGCCGCGCACTTCGAGGAAGAATTCCTCAACTCCATCAAGCCCTTCGGGATCGAATTGGACTGCCGCTATCAGGCGCAGATGTACCGCTCGGGCAAGTATCAAAAGGACATTCTGGAGTCGCTCCAAAAGAGAGGCGAGATCTTTGAGATCCTCGACTCCTTCAAGACCAAGGACACCACAAAGAGTGCGGAGGAGCTGAAGGCAGAGCATGACGCGGAGAAGGAAAAGTACTATCCCGTCAGCATCTTCTGCCCCGAATGTCACACCGACTTTACCACCATCACAAGTCTGTCCGAGGATTGCACCGAGGCGGACTACGTTTGCCGTTGCGGTCACAGCGGTCACTTCAATTTCCTCACCGACACCGACTGCAAGCTTGGCTGGAAGATCGACTGGCCGATGCGCTGGAGATACGAGGACGTTGACTTTGAGCCCGGCGGAAAGGATCACGCCGCTCCCACGGGCTCCTACAGCAACTCCAAGATCATCTCCAAAAAGATCTTCAATCACGACGCTCCCCTGTTCCAAGGGTACGAGTTCATCGGTATTAAGGGCATGACGGGTAAGATGTCCTCGTCCTCGGGTCTGAATCTCACCCCCGAGACCCTGCTCAAGCTTTATCAGCCCGAGGTCATTCTCTGGCTCTATTCCAAGACTGATCCCACCAAGGCGTTCGACTTCTGCTTTGACGACGGCATTCTGCGTCAGTATTTTGAATTTGACAAGATGCTCTGCGACGTGCGCGAGGGTCGCGCAAACGATGCTGTAAAGGAGATCATGGAGGCATGCGCGATCGAGGGTCGCGAGATCGAGACCGTTCCCATGTCGCTCCTCGTTCAGCTCGGCTCCATCGTCAACTTCAACGTGCCGATGCTGGAAACTGTATTTGAAAAGATCGGTACGCCCTACAAGGCCGAGCAGTTTGCCGACCGTCTCGACCGCGCGAAGTTCTGGCTGGAGCAATGCGCGCCCGATCAGGTCAACCGTCTGCGCGCAACGCGCAATTTTGAGGTTTGGAACACGCTGGACGACAAGGAAAAGAAGGCGATCGAGCTGCTGCACGCCTACATTGCAAAGGGCGGCTACACGCTGGACGAGCTCAACGCCGAGCTTTACGCGATCCCCAAGACCGTTTGGGGAACCGAGATGAGCGACAAGGAGCTCAAGGGCATTCAGGGCGCGTTCTTCCGCAACGTATACAAGCTCCTCATCGACAAGGAAAAGGGCCCGCGTCTGTATCTGTTCCTGTACGCGATCGAGCCCGAAAAGTACGTCGGTCTCTTGGATTTCTCCTACGCACAGACCGAGGAGGAAAAGGCGGCGGATTCACCCGTGGAGGAGTGCTGCCCCGAGGCAGAGGCGGCGCCCGAGGTGCGCGAGCCCGACCCCGTAGAGCCCATCAAGGAGCAGGTCACCATTGACGATTTTGCGAGGATGGACTTCCGCGTTTGCAAGATCCTCAAGGCAGAGGGCGTGCGCAAGTCGCACTCCTGCCTCAAGCTCACCCTCTTTGACGGACTTGGCGAACGCGTCATCATGTCCTCGATCAAAGAGGAATACACGCCCGAAATGCTCATTGGCAAAAAGATCATCGTCGTTGCGAACCTCAAGCCCAACCGCATTTGCAACGTGCCGAGTGAGGGCATGCTCCTCGCGGCTACGAACAACGCCTGCGGCTGCAAGATCATCTTCGTTGACGACTCCGTCCCCGAAGGTACTGCGATTCATTAATCACCGATTCGGTCGTGGGGGAAAGGGGAAACTTTTGAAAAAGTTTCCCCTTTCCCCCATCCCCCTCAAACCTTTTCAAAAAGGAGGATCGTATGGATTCCGAAAATGAAATCATTGAGCCTCAAGACGAGGAAGTAACCGCGCCCGAGGCGGAGGAAGAAGACGTCGAGGTTGAGGACGCGCCCGCCAAGCTCGAGCGTCCCCGCGAGCCCGCGCTCTTTACAAACGTGCACGTGCGCGATGCAAACACCTACCGCGAGCTTTACCGCAACGTGATGTTTGGCGGTGTTTTGAATATTTTAGCCATGTCCATTATCATCGCGGGCACGCTGTTCCTTTGCGTGGGCATTGGCGCTATGATCATGGCAGGCCGCGAGGTCGCGCTCTGGCATTGGTGTCTGACGGCATTCGGCTTGATCTACATTCCCCTCTTTAAGGTCTATCCCTACCGCTACTACGTCAAATACGCAGTCGCGCGTGACGCGGAGATGCTGGACGGCGAGGAGGTTCGATTGACCGTTGCGGCAACCGAGCGCGCGATCGTGATTGACGCGCCGCGCGGTGAGTACGTCGAGGTGAAATATTCCGATATCAGCCGTGCAGACGAAACGCGGCACTATCTTTTGATCAAAACGCATGCCAAGGTGATCTACACCGTTTCAAAGGATGGCTTCACCGAGGGCACGTACGCTGATTTTTGCACGTTTTTGCGCGCAAAGGGCATCAAAAAAATCTGATAGGAGAATTCCTATGGAATTTCACGTCAGAAACCCCATCAGCGAGGGCTGGTACGCTGATCCCGAGGCTCGCTTTTACGAGGGCAAGTATATCATTTACGCGACCAAATCGCTCCCCTTTGACGAGCAGAAAAATCAGGTCTGCTTTACGTCCGAGAATCTAACCGACTGGGAGATGCACGAGGGCATCATCGACATGTCGGGCTTCCCGTGGGCAACGCGCGCGATCTGGGCACCCACCGCCATCGAAAAGGACGGCAAATATTACTACGTGTTCGCATCGGGCGACATCCACTCCACCGACGAAAAGGGCGGCCTTGAGATCGGTGCTTCGGACTCCCCCACGGGTCCCTTCAAGGCCTTGATGGATCGACCCTTGGTCAACGAATTTTACAACGGCGCGCAGCCCATCGACGCGCATCTCTTTAAGGATGACGACGGCACGGTGTATCTGTTCTGGGGCGGCTGGCGGCACTGCAACCTCGCCGTTATGAGCGAGGATATGACCGCTCTCGTTCCCTTTGAGGACGGTTCTGTATGTCGCGAAATCACCCCGCCCGACTACGTGGAGGGCCCTTGCATGTTCAAAAAGGACGGAAAATACTACTTTATGTGGTCGGCCGGCAACTGGGAGACCGGTACCTACCGCGTCAATGCCGCGTTTGCGGATAGCCCCTTCGGCCCGTTTGAACATTGCACCCGCGTACTGGATTCGGGCAACGGTAGCCTCGCAAACGGCCCCGGGCACAACGGCTACTTCTATCTTCCCGAAGAGGAGCTCTACATCTGCGTATACCACCGCCACCGTCCCGACAATCCCGACGGCAACGCGCGCTTTATGTGCCTTGACATCATGCGTTTTGACGAGAACGGTAATATCCTTCCCGTAACCATGACCACCGAGTGGGAGTGGCGCGACGGCAAGGTCAACGTAATCAAATGAGGTGATGATATGAAATTGAACGTAAAATTGAAGCTTTCGCGCGGCATGACCGCGCCCGAATACGCGACCGCGGGATCTGCGGCGGTCGACCTGCGCGCGGCGCTTGAGGAAAACGAGGTCGTTACCATTGCGCCCGGCGCGCGTGCGCTGATCCCCACGGGGCTTTCCATCTCCCCCGAATCAAGCGATTACGTCGCCATCATTGCGGCACGCTCGGGGCTTGGCATCAAAAAGGGGGTCTGTCTTTCCAACGGCATCGGCGTGATCGACAGCGACTATCGCGGTGAGATCTGCGTGGGGCTTTGCAACCACGGTGACGAGCCCTTTGAGATGCGTCGCGGTGACAGAGTCGCGCAAATGATGTTCATGCCCGTGGCATGCGCTGATTTTATTGTAACTGACACCCTGGACGAGACCGAACGCGGCGCGGGCGGATTTGGACACACGGGTATCAAATAAAGGAGGTCAAAATAATGTTTAAAACTCTTGGACTTCAATTGTTCACAATCCGCGATTTTATGCAGGATCCCGAATTGGCAGACCTGAGCTTCCGCGCGCGTGCGCGCACTGGGATATACCGAAGCGCAAGCGGCGGGCTGTGAATTTGACCCCAAGCTCTTTGGTGAGCTTCTGCAAAAGCACGGCATCAAGGTCGTTGGCAACCATTGCGGCTTGGACGACATCCTGAAAACCCCCGAGCGCACGATAGAGCTCCACCGTATGTGGGGCACGACGAACCTCGGTATCGGCGGCATCCCTCACGAGGCACGTCAGGGCGGTGATGCGCTGCGCAAGTTCATCAAGGACTACAACACGGCTGCCGAGCAGTTTGCAAAGGAAGGCTTTAAGCTGACCTTCCACAACCACAACTACGAGTTTGAGCAGATCGACGGCACCAAGACCCTAATGGATATTTTTGCCGAGGAATTCGACCCCGAAAACATCTCCTTTGTCCTTGACACCTGCTGGGTGGCGGCGGGCGGCGGCGACGTTCGCTATTGGATCGAAAAGCTCGCGGGACGCATTGATATTCTCCACCTCAAGGATCTCTCCGTCAAGGTTCCGCGCGCACCCGTGCCCGAGATTTCTTTGCGCGAGGTCGGCTACGGAAACCTCTACTGGGACGGCATTATGGAAGCCGCCGCAAAGGCAGGCGTCAAGCACTACTGCGTCGAACAGGACACCAACTGGACGGGTACGCCCTTTGAAAGCCTGCGCATGAGCGCGGAGTTTTTGAAGAAGTATCAGGGTTGAGATTTTGTGAGCATGTAATTGTGGGGAGGAGGGGGACTTCTCCTTAAGAAGTCCCCCTCCTCCACCCTTCAGCGCACAAACAATGGTACGCGCGGGCGAGCGGCAGCGAGCCATAAGACCGCGACGCAGAGGCAGAATCTGTACTGCACGACGGACTTTCACCACGCAGGCACAAAAAAAGGAACCACTTTGAAAGCGATCCCCGATGAGGGTAGAGAATACCCCTTTTTGTGAAAGTTTTTTTGAAGATGGGGTGTGGGGGAAGGGACTTTTTTGAAAAAAAGTCCCTTCCCCCACACCCCCTATTTCACCATTTGGTTTTCTTTTTGAGAACGTCATAAAGAGACAAAAAGCTTTGGTGGCGGGTTTTGGCGATCCTGCCTGCGCGGACGGCGTCGACGATGGCGCAGCCCTCCTCCTTGGTATGCGAGCACTTGGTATAGCGGCAGGAGCCGATATGCGGCACAAACTCGCGGAAGGTCAGGGGCAGGTCGTCCTTATCAAAAAAGTCAAAGCGCTCGAAATCCAGCATGGTAAAGCCGGGGGTGTCGGCAAGATAACCGCAGCCCTCGCCCTCACAAAGCGGATAGAGCTCGACGCAGCGCGTGGTATTTTTGCCGCGCTCGATACGGCGGCTGATCTCCCCCGTTTCCAGATGCAGCTCGGGAAAAAGGCGGTTGAGCAGCGTGGATTTTCCAACGCCCGAAGCGCCCGAAAAGGCGGCAATACGCCCGTCTGTGTGCGAATGGATGTACACCTTGAGGCAGTCAAGCTCTGCGTCCAGCCCCTCGCCCGTGCGAAAGACCTCAAAGCCCGCGCCGCAGTAGATGTGCTCCAATTCGTCGGCGCGCGCGGTGGCAAGCTCGCACTTGGTCAGCACGATTACGGGCTCAATGCGGTTAAATTCCGCGATCGAGATCAGCTTGTCCACCGTTTCAAGCAGCGGCTCGGGGGTCGCCACGGCAAGCGTGACGAACAACAGGTCAAGGTTTGCCATGGGCGGTCGGATCAGGGCATTTTTGCGCTCCTCGATCGCGTCGATCGCAAGCCCCGTGCCATCGGCGGCGGGGACAGTCACACCGTCGCGCACCGAAAAGGCGGTGGCATCGTAGCTGACGCGCACCTCGTCTCCCACCAGTAGCGCCCCCTTGCGGTGAAGGCTTCCGCGCCCGCGCCCCGTAACGGTCATGCCGTCAAGAGGTGCCGACGCGTCCGCAGAGCGATACAGGCGCACCGTAAACAGTCCGCCATTGCTTTTGATGATCCTTCCGATGCCTTGATACATGGATGCTCTCCTTGTCTGTAAAATGCATTAGTCCTGCATGGAAATATACAATGTGATGCGCGTTCCCGCACGCACGACCGTGCCGGCGCGATGGCTTTGCCGCACGACCGTTCCGTCGGGAGCGTCGGCTGAAATTTCGAGCACGTCCCCCACCGAAAGCTGTGAAAGCCAAAGCTGCACGAGCGCATCCGCTCGCGAAAGCCCCGTCAGATCGGGCACCTTGACCGTTTGCGTGAGTGTCCCCGCGCTGACCGTGAGCGTGACCGTGTCACCTCGCAGGAGCACCGCTCCCGCCACGGGCTGCATGTCCAGCACGCGCCCCTCGGGCTCATTGGAGGCTTGCACCGCGGTAACGACCCGCAAGCCCATTCCGCGCAGGCGCGCGGTTGCCTCGCGCACGTCGCTTCCCACCTCGTCCCGAAGCGTGACACGCTCCTTTCCAAGACTGACCGTCAGCTTGAGCGCGCACGTGGGCGTGCTTTTGGTTAGCTTTCTTTGGATGCCCGCACGAGGCACTTGCGAAATGACCGCTCCCTCGGGGGCGTTGTCGTCGTATCGGTACTCGACCGTGACATCAAAGCAAGCGTCAAGCGCGAGCTCGGACACCGTGCGCCCCGTGCAATCGGGGACCGTGACCGCGCGACCGTCGGGCTCCGTAAGCCCCAGCCACACGTCGAGCGCGATCCATAAAAGAACCGCCGCCAACACAAGCGCGATCAGCGCCGCGCGCCGCCAAAGTACCGTTTGTTGATCTGTTTGCATACGCCACCTCCGCAAATATTATGTAGAGACAGGCATGTATGCCACTCAGTTATAGTCGCGCGGGCTCCTCCCCGTCGCACTACGCGCGCCCCCTCCTCCCGGAGGAGGGCTCTTTCATCCATACTTTCAACAATCAAATTCAATTTTACAAGATACCAAGTTTTATAAAACTGTTTTTGAAAGCAAGGTGTTTATGAACCTTCCCCTGCGGGGAAGGGGGACCGCGTTAGCGGTGGATGAGGAGAGCCGGTTAATGTAGCACAAAAGGCGTTCTCCTCATCCGCCTCGTGTTCACTCGGCACCTTCCCCGCTGGGGAAGGCTTTCTTAAATCTATACTTTCAACAATCGGATTCAATTTTGCCAAAGCCCATAATTTTATAATTGTAGTACCTTGTTTCATCTAAAACGTGACATTTTCACCTCCGCGTGTCATCTTGAGCAAGCCCCGCCGAGATCCCACTCGGCT
>JAZRFD010000014.1:0-2971 GCA_045661185.1 Eubacteriales bacterium
GTTTGCCATATTCGTAAACTCCTTTAAGTAATTTTGGGGATGAACCCTTAAAGCTATTATAGCACAGATCTTTTCAAAAATCAAGGATTTTATAAAAAAGGGGAAAGTCGAGCGCAAAAAAATATTTTTGATTTTTTTGCAAAAAATGCAAAAAAGGTATTGCAATTTCGAAAAATATGTGATACAATATAGCGGTATATGGATGAAGTTGTGCGCACCCTCTCAGGCGCCGCTTTGAAATATCAGTTATCAGTGTTTCAAAATTCAAAGGGAGGTGAATGAACATGCCGAATATCAAGTCCGCGAAGAAAAGAGTAAAGGTTATCCAGACCAAGACCCTGCAGAACAAAATGTACCGCAGCGCACTCAAAACCGAGATGAAGAAGTACGATGCAGCTCTTGCATCCGGTGATATGGAAGCCGCACAGGCAGCCTACAAGGCAGCTGTAAAGAAGGTTGACCAGGCAGCCGCTTACGGTATCATCCATAAGAACGCAGCAGCTCACAAGAAGAGCCAGTTCACGAAGAAGCTGAACGCGCTGAATAAGTAATGAAAAAAGGAAAGACCTAACCCATCTTGCCTTTTAGATTAAAACAGTATGAAGGTAAACTTTCGTACTGTTTTTTTCTTTTTCCGAATAGAATGTTACGTACATTGTAAACTTTATGAATGAGATGTTGGATTTGTGTATGAGTTTTTGGCATTCCGTTGACAAAGATGGCGATTTGTGCTAAAATGAAGACAGTAAAAATCGGTAAAAGAGGTGCTTGATATGCTATATCATAATATTGCCGAATTGATCGGGCAGACACCGTTGCTGCTCCCGAAAAAATATAACGACGCCTTCCTCAAAAACGGAAGCGAGCTGTGCGCCAAGCTGGAGTCCTTCAACCCCGCGGGGAGCGTGAAGGATCGCGTGGCGCTTTGCATGCTGGATGATGCCGAGGCAAAGGGGCTTTTGAAAAAGGGATCAACCGTGATCGAGCCGACCAGCGGAAACACGGGCATCGGCCTTGCCGCTCTGGCGGCAGCGCGCGGATATCGCATGATTTTGACCATGCCCGACACGATGAGCGAGGAGCGCCGACGCCTTTTGGCGGCGTACGGAGCCGAGATCGTGCTCACTCCGGGCAAGGACGGCATGCAAGGTGCGGTGGCGCGCGCACGTGAGCTTGCCGAGAAAATTCCCGGAAGCTTTATTCCGTCGCAGTTTGATAATCCCTCCAATCCCGAGGCGCATTTCCGCACCACGGGGCCCGAGATCTGGAAGGATGCCGAGGGGCGCGTGGACGTGTTTGTGGCAGGCGTTGGAACGGGTGGTACGCTTTCGGGCACGGGTGCGTATCTCAAGTCCCGTAATCCCGATTGCCGCGTGGTCGCGGTCGAGCCTGCCGATTCGCCGCTTTTGTCGCGCGGATACGCGGGCGCGCACGGCTTGCAGGGGATCGGCGCGAATTTTGTTCCCGAAAACTACGACGCGAGTGTGAGCGACGAGGTCTTTGCCGTGACGCAGGAGGAGGCGCACGCGGCGGCGCGCGCGTTTGCACACCGCGAGGGCTTTTTGGTTGGAATTTCATCGGGCGCGGCGCTTCACGCGGCAACCGTGATCGCAAACCGCCCCGAAAACGCAGGAAAGCGCATCGTCGTGCTCCTGCCCGATACGGGGGAGCGCTACCTTTCCACCTCGCTTTTTGCGGAGGACTGATATGAAGCGCACAAAAGTGAGATTGAAGGAGCGCTTCAGGCATTTTTTTGCGGCCTTTGCCAAAAAGGTTCGCGCGAACAAGATCTCCTTTTCTATCTACGTGCTCATGGGATTTATCACGGTCGCGGTGATCGTTTTTGCCGCCATCGACGGCAACTATGAAAGCATCTTTACGGCCGTTCTGTCTTTGATCATGTTTCTGATCCCCACGTTTGTGGAGGAGAGCTTCCGTATCAAGCTTCCCATGGTGCTTGAGATCATTGCGGTGCTGTTTGTGTTCTGCGCCAACATTTTGGGCGAGATCGCGGAGTTTTATACACGCGTTCCGTTCTGGGACGATATGCTTCACTACGTCAGCGGCTTTATCTTTGCGGCATTCGGCTTTTCTTTGGTCGATATCCTCAACCGCCGACAAAACGTCGAGTTTCATCTGTCGCCCATCTTCATGTCGCTCATGGCGCTCTGCTTTTCGGTGACCGTGGGTGTCGTGTGGGAATTTTTTGAATTTTCCGTGGACTATCTTTTACACATGGATATGCAAAAGGACACGGTTGTGACAAACGTGTTCAGCGCCTTGATGAATGAAAACGGGCAGTCGCCATTTCCAATTGAGGAGATCACCGAAACGGTCATCAAGACCGCGGACGGATCGACCTATACCGTAAAGGGGTATCTTGACATCGGGCTTTTTGATACGATGAAGGATTTGTTCGTCGATTTTGCGGGTGCGTTCCTGTTTTGTACCTTTGGGTATTTTTATAGCTCCAACTCACGCCGCGGACGCATCGCCAAGCAATTCGTGCCGCGTGTAACGGGCGAGGGGGAGGAATAAGTGCTTTTTTGCGAGAGAAACTTTTTGAAAAAAGTTTCTCTCTCGCTCTCTTCAAAAACTTTCACCAAATGGGTTATAGCGTTCCCCACCGAGGGTGCACGACATTGTGCGCCCTCTTTTGTTTGTTCGTTGGTGAAAGTCCGTGACGCAGTACAGACTCTGTTTCTGCGTCGCTCTCTCGGTGACGCCTGCCGGCGTCTCGCACGTAATAGTGTTTGTGCGTATTTCCGACTATAACGTAGGGGCGATCATTGATCTCCCGCCTTTAACAAGTGCGTGCCGCATAAAAAAGGACGACCGATGGTCGCGCCTACGGTGTAGCCGCGTTATTGGTACAAATATTCGGGACATCGAGGGCACCGTCCCCTACAGCGAAAACGCGCACACGCTCTACGCAAAACTAATTTTTTGGAGCACTTGGGATGTGGGGCCC
>JAZRFD010000015.1:0-6266 GCA_045661185.1 Eubacteriales bacterium
GGCTCCTTCGACTTCATGAAGAACACCGTACAGGCAAACAACAGAGTTCCTATGGGCGCAGGTCCTTACATGGCAACCGACGCTTCCAATAATTCCAACCCCGAAGGCACCAACTTCTACAGAAATAACGTCGTTTATTTCAAGGCGAATCCCCACTTCATGATGGGTAAGGCGAAGATCGAAAAGCTTCGTTACCAGGTCGTCAGCTCCGCAAACGCGCTCAGCGCCTTGGAGAGCGGCTCCGTTCACTTCGTAACGCCTCAGTTCACGCAGAACAACATCAACAAGATCAACAGCCTCTCTAACAAGGGCATCAAGAAGCTGTCCACCGACCAGCTCGGTTACGGTTACATTGGTATCAACGCAGGTATCATCGATAACATCTATCTCCGTAGAGCGATCATGAGTGCTATGGATATCAGCCGCGCGCTGAACTACTATAGCACCGGTACGGCAGAGAATATCTATTGGCCTATGTCTACGGTCAGCTGGGCATACCCCAAGACCGAGGATGGCGAGCTTGACCGTGACAACGGACATGAAGACTATCCTGCAGTAAACTTCACCGACGATAGCGCGAAGGCTGCTATCAAGAAATACATGCGTGATGCAGGCGTTGCCGCAGGTGATTCCAAGCTGAAGATCAAGTTCACCATTGCGGGTGCGAACATGACCGAGCATCCTGCATATCAGGTGTTCCAGAAGGCGGCTCAGCTGCTCAACGAATGCGGCTGGGATATCACGGTCGTTCCGGATATTCAGGCGCTGACCAAGCTCAGCACGGGCTCTCTTGCCGTTTGGGCTGCAGCATGGGGCAGCACGGTAGACCCCGATATGTATCAGGTCTACCACAAGAACTCCACCGCAACGAGCACCTTGGCATGGGGCTATGACAAGATCGTCAACAATAGCAACTATCCGATCGAAAACGGCATCATCAACGATCTGAGTGACGTGATCGAGAGAGCACGTGAAACCGAGGACAGAGAAGAACGCACCGAGCTTTACAAGGAAGCAATGGGCTACGTTCTCGACCTTGCCATCGAGCTTCCCGTATACCAGCGTGACGTTCTTTACGCATACGATTCCAACGTAATTAAGTCGTCCTCCTTGCCGAGCACGCTCAATCCCTATACCTCTCCTCTGGATCGCATCTGGGAAATTGAATTTGCAAAGTGAGAGGAAGGACTCTCGGAGTAAATTATGTTAAAGTATATTTTAAAAAGACTTGCATGGTGCGTCTTGATCCTGCTCGGCGTGTCGCTGATCATCTACGTGCTGGTGCGATCGATGCCTACGGACTTTATCGAGGATAAGATCAACGCCATTAACCAGGGTGGTGCGACGGTCGACGAGGCCACCAAGACAGCCATGTACAAAAGCTACGGTATTGAGCCGTATCCGGAAAACGCTACGTTCTGGGAAAAGACGCAGATCAACGTACGCGGCTATTTCGGCTGGTTGAAATCCATCTGCACGTTGGATTTCGGGAACAGCTTTATTGATAATCAGCCCGTCGTTGATAAGATCGTCAATAACATGGGCGTATCCTTCTGGATCGCCTTGATCGCAACCGTGTTTGAATTCTTGATCGCGATCCCCTTGGGTATCACAGCGGCAAGACATCAGTATTCGGTGCGCGACTACATCGTAACGATTCTCGTTATGATCGGTATTTCCTTGCCCTCGTTCTTCTTTGGACAGGTGCTCAAGAACCTCTTTGCCAACCAACTCGGTTGGTTCCCGCCGTCTGGCTTGATTGACGCAAATCTTGTCAATCCGACCTTTGGCGAGATGATGGTCGACTATCTGAAGCATTTGTTTATTCCGATTCTGACGGTTGTTATCCTGAGCATCGGTGCGCGTATGAGAATGACGCGTACCAATATGCTTGAGGTCCTTAACTCCGACTATATCAGAACCGCGAGAGCAAAGGGACTGAAGGAAAGAGTTGTTATTTACAAACATGCATTCCGCAACACCATGATCCCGCTTGTAACGAGCTTGGCAGGGCTTCTCCCGTCCTTGTTCTCGGGCGCGATGATTACCGAGCAGGTTTTTGACCTGCCCGGTATCGGTAACGTTGCGTACGATGCGATGATGCGCGGTGATATTCCGTTCATCATGGGTTATAACATGTTTCTGGCATTGCTCAGTGTCATCGGTGTGCTTTTGGCAGACCTGATGTACGCTGTGGTCGACCCCAGAGTCAAGCTCAAATAAGGGGGAGATGGATATGCTGGAACAAAACAAAAAAATGGATTGGCAGACCTGGTGTCGCCATTTGATCAAGATTTTTGCCGTGGCAGGCGGTGTGCTGGTGCTGACCGCACTGGTATCCCTGATCCTGCGCCTGAACGGCACCTTGAAGAACGCCGGCGTTGCGGTGATCCTTGCGGTAACGCTGTCGCTTTTCGTAGCTTTGTTGCTTTTCCTTGCATTCTATACCTTCCTGCGCGTAGACATGCGCAACGCCGGTAAAATAGAGGATGAGGAAGAGGAGGACGAAGAAAACGTACCTCACGACAGAGCAGTGAAGCTGATGTCGCCCACGCAGATGGTCGTGCGTCGCTTCTTCCGCTCCAAGCTCAGTATCATCGGTCTTGTGATGATCGTAGGACTGTTCCTCTTCTGCTGGGTAGGACCTTTGGTGTATACCAAATGGGAGCCTGGTCAGATCGACGAAACGGGTAAGCTCGAATATTCCGCAACCCCCATCACCTACGTGGATGAGGAAACGGGAAAGACTTATACCTACTATCAGGTTGACGAGACCTATATGAAGGACAACATTCTTGCAAAGCCGAGCGCAGAGCATCCCCTTGGAACGGATAAGATGGGACGCGATGTCCTGGCGCGCCTGATGAGCGGTGGACGGATCTCCCTGACCGTTAGCTTCCTTGCGGTTTTCGTTGTCACGTTCCTTGGAATTATCTTCGGCGCGATCGCGGGCTATGCGGGCGGCGTTGTGGATAATATCATTATGAGAATATGTGATATTCTGATGTGCTTGCCGGGATTCCCGATCCTATTGATTATCGGTATGCTGATAGAATCATGGGGAGAATTGAACTGGTGGGGCGCCAACGCCTTTGATCTTGAGTTCAAGATCTACTGGCTGATGGCCTTCCTGGCGCTGATCTCCTGGTCGGGCACGGCGCGCCTTGTGCGTGGACAGATTCTGTCCTTGCGTGAGCAGGAATACATGGTTGCCGCAGAGGCAATGGGCTACTCCACCCGCCGCAAGATCTTCAAGCATCTGGTGCCCAATGTCATGCCGCAGCTGATCGTCAGCATGACCCTGAGCCTTGGTAGCATGATCCTTTACGAGGCATCCTTGTCCTATTTGGGACTTGGTGCACCCGAGGAGCATGCGGCGTGGGGTAGTATGATCCAGATCATTTCGATTGATACCGATATTCTGGAAAACTATTTCAACGTATGGGGCCCTCCCGGTATCTGCATAATTCTTGCCGTACTTGGATTTAACTTTGTGGGCGACGGCTTGCGTGACGCGCTTGACCCCAAGATGAGGAGGTAATCATGGGTACGAAAAAGAAAACGAATTCTCAATATCTTTCGGGTAAGGAGATCCGAGCGATCGCAAAGGCGAACGCAAAGGTCATGATGGCGCTCGAAAAGAAAAAGTACCGTAAGGCTGATCCCTCCGAGTATACCACTCAGATGAAGGACGAGAAGAACATTCTTGAAATTGAAGATCTGCACACCTACTTCTTTACAGATCAAGGTGTCGTTAAGGCCGTTAACGGCGTTTCCTTTAACGTTCCGATCAATTCCACGGTCGGTGTCGTCGGAGAGTCGGGATGCGGAAAGAGCGTGACGAGTATGTCGGTCATGCGTCTTTTGCAGGGACCGCAGGGTCAGATCTATTCGGGTCAGATCCGCTTCAAGTCGCAGGAATACGTTAGCGACGCCAAGGGAAATCCGTTGCCGCTCTTGAATGAGGACGGTACGCTCGTTTTGGACGCGGAGGGAAATCCCGCATACCAAATTGAGGACACGGTTTTGGACATTGCCAATATGCCGATCAACGAGATCCACCGCATTCGCGGTAAGCAGATCTCCATGATCTTCCAAGAGCCCATGACCTCGCTCAACCCTGTGTTTACCATCGGTAATCAGCTGGACGAGGTGACCTTCGTTCACGTGCCGGGGGCTACGCGCGAGATGGCAAAGAAGAAGTCCTTGGAAATGCTGGAGCTGGTTGGAATCGCCGCTCCCGAGCGTGTGTATAACTCTTATCCGCACGAGCTTTCAGGCGGTATGCGCCAGCGTGTTATGATCTCTATGGCCCTGGCGTGCAACCCGCGCCTGATTATTGCGGATGAGCCTACAACGGCACTTGACGTGACCATTCAGGCACAGATTTTGGATCTCTTGCGCGATCTGAAGAATAAGATCAACGGATCCGTTCTGCTGATCACGCATGACCTTGGTATCATTGCCGAAATGGCAGACTACGTGGTGGTCATGTATGCGGGAAGAATCATCGAGCAGGGAACTGTTTCGGAGATTTTCCACAATCCAATGCACCCGTATACGATCGGCTTGCAGAAATCCAAGCCAACCATGGACACCGACGAGGATACGCTGTTCAATATCCCCGGAAACGTGCCCAACCCCGTCAATATGCCCAAGCATTGCTACTTCAAGGAAAGATGCTCGCAGTGCACCGGAAAATGTGCGGGTGACTATCCCGGCATGATCCAAGTCAGCCCCACGCATTACGTGGCGTGCCACCTGTATGCCGAGGATGAGAACACAGAAGAAAATGGAGGAGAAAACGCATGAGTGACGAAAATAAGCAGAACGTTGCCAAGAGCGATGCTGACTCCGAGGTTCTTCTGGATGTTCGCAACCTTTGCAAAAGCTTTCCCTTGAAAAAGACCCTGATGGGTAAGGTGACGCATAGCCTGATTGCCGTTGATAACGTTTCATTCAAGCTCAAGGCGGGCGAAACGCTCGGTATCGTTGGTGAGTCGGGCTGCGGCAAGACCACAATGGGAAGAACCATTCTTAAGCTCTACGAGCCCACGGGTGGACAGATCCTTTTCAACGGGAAGGACATTACCAATTACAAGTCCTCGCAGATGCGTCCGATCCGTACCGATATGCAGATCATTTTCCAGGACCCGTACTCCTCCTTGCCGCCCCGAAGCACCGTGGGCGAGATCCTTTCCGAGCCTGTGCGCGTGCACAATATCGTCCCGAAGGATCAGGTCAAGGACTACGTACTGGATCTGATGGAAAAATGCGGCCTGCGTGATTATTATTACGAGCGCTATCCGCATGAGTTTTCGGGTGGACAAAGACAGAGAATCTGCATTGCGCGCGCACTTTCGGTCAATCCGAAGCTTGTCATTTGCGACGAGCCCGTATCCGCGCTTGACGTGTCGATTCAGGCACAGATCATCAATCTGCTCAAGGACCTGCAAAAATCCATGAATCTGACCTATCTGTTCATTTCGCACGATTTGTCGGTGGTCAAGTTCATTTCGGATAAGATCGGCGTTATGTATCTCGGCTCCATGGTTGAATACGGCAACAAGAAGGACATCTTTGCAAATCCGCTCCATCCTTATACAAAGGCATTGTTCTCGGCGATCCCGAATCCCAACCCCGACGTAAAGATGGATCGAATCGTGCTCAAGGGTGACATTCCGTCTCCCGCGAACCCGCCCAGCGGATGCCGCTTCCACACGCGTTGCCCGCACGCAACCGAAAAATGCAGCCAATGTGTTCCCGAATACAGAGAATACGAGCCGGGCCATTTTGCGGCGTGCCACCTGTTGGCGGATGGTGACGGCAATGAGTGAAAACAAGAAGAAAAAGAAGAAAGAAAAGGTGCGCTACGTTGACGACGGGCGAACGATTGCGGATATGTCCGCGTTCGGCTCTCAAAAAAAGCCCAATGAATTGAACGTGCCGCCCGAACGCGCGGGGAAGCCGCGTTGGCGTCTGATCGTATCGGATTATTTTGATGCGATGAAAATGATGCTGCTACCCATGTTGGCTTTTATCGGGCTTCTCGCCGTAGCTTTCTTGGTTGTCTGGATTGTTTTGACTTTGATTTAAAAAAAGGTCGAATCCCAAAAGGGATTCGACCTCAGACTGTAGACCAAAAGCGTTCACGCGAAGGCAAAAGCCAAGGCGTGAACGCTTTTCTGTATGGAATAGAAAATATTTTGAAAGAAGAGCGAAAAAGAGGTAAAAAACGAGGTTGGAGAGGAGGATCTCCTCTTCCA
>JAZRFD010000016.1:0-13709 GCA_045661185.1 Eubacteriales bacterium
GAGCCCTCGGAGTAGTCCCCCCAAAGGGAGGAAACGTGCA
This sequence comes from Eubacteriales bacterium, assembly GCA_045661185.1. GTDB lineage: Bacteria > Bacillota > Clostridia > Oscillospirales > CAG-272 > UMGS1865. The sequence continues at coordinate 41 of JAZRFD010000016.1, forward strand.
TTAAAATTCCACTTTTTCGTGCTTTCATCATAGCTCCTTTACCGTATCGAAGAAGATAATATGATTATAACACAAAGACTGCGGTTTTGCAACAAATAAAAAAGAAAAAGCACCGTTATTACGGTGCTTCTTCTGGAGCTGGTAATCAGAATCGAACTGATGACCTCGTCATTACCAATGACGTGCTCTACCGACTGAGCCATACCAGCGTTTGCTTGCGACTTTGTTATTATAACAGATTCGCAAGCGTTTGTCAATAGCTTTTTTAAAAAATATTTTTTATTTTTGTCGCATTTCGCGACCGCGGCGCTCCCGACAAATCGTCTGGAGCGCCGCCAAGAGTTTTCCGCATTGGCGATAAGGAAGTCGTCCCCCTCGTTGTTGGGGTCAAGGAGATTGGTGATTACGATGTGGGCATCGGTGCCGCTTTCCAAAATGGCGGTTGAGCTCCACGTTCTTTTTTTCAATGTGAATGAGCTTGTTTTTGAGAAAAAACATTGACAGAAAGGGAATACTGCGGTATAATAAAAATGCAAATTATGCAGAAAGGAGTCATATTATGGCAAAGAAAAAATCAAAAGTGGATTCCGGCCTGTTCTCTGCGATCCTGTACATCCTCATCGGCGTTCTCCTCATCGTTTTTAAGTCGCAGACGCTTGGTTGGGCAATGACCATTGCGGGCGTTTTCTTCATTATTTCGGGCGTTCTGGAGCTGCTCAAGAAGAATTTCGTAGGCGGCGGCGTCAGCCTTGTGATCGGTATCGCGATTCTCGTTCTTGGCTGGCTTGCGGCTACGATCGTTCTTCTCGTGCTTGGTATCCTCATCGCCATCAAGGGTGTGATCGCTCTGATTGACGCGCTGAAGAAGAAAAAGACGACGGTTCTGGACGTGCTTTTCCCGATTTTGACCGTAGTGATCGGTCTTGTTCTGGCGTTCGGTAACGGACTTGACCTTCTTCTGATCATCTGCGGCGCATTCTTGGCTGTAGACGGCGTGCTGGGGCTGATCAACGCGCTCAAGAAGTAATTCCGCGCAAACAAAAAAGCATCGCATTGCGATGCTTTTTTGTTTTGGATATTGTATTTACAAGCGTAACAACCGTTTTAATGCGTTGCGTTTTTTCCTCTAACGAAGTTAAATCTCCGTCAATTCGCCGCGCAGGCTTTGTTCCATTTTTGCTTTGATCTCGCTTTTGGAAATGCCGAGGCTGAAGAGGTAATAGAGCTTTGCGACCGCCGCCTCGGTGGTCATGTCCATGCCGCTGACCGCCCCCGCTGCTTTGAGCGCGGAGCTTGTTTCATACGCGCCCAGCGACACCGTCCCTGAGGGGCATTGCGAGCAGACCGCCACGACCGAGCCCGACGCAAACGCACGGGAGATGATGGGGATCAGCGCACCGCTATCCGACGGAATGTTACCCGCACCAAAGGTCTCAAGCACGATGCCCGAGAGCTTTTCGGTCATAATGGACTCAAACAGCCCGAACTGAATACCGGGGAACACCTTGAGAACACCGATCGGAATTTCGGAAAGCGGACGGAGCGTCAGCTTTTCCTTACCAAATCGCCCGATGGCGGGGAGATTATATTTGACGGTGATCCCTACGTCCGCGAGGTGTGGGTAGTTGGGGGAATCGAACGCCACAAGATCGTCCGCACTCATTTTAATGGCGCGGTTGCCGCGCAGGAGCTTGCCGCTGAAGCACAGGCAGACCTCGCGCGCGATGCCGTCGGCCGCGATGAGGAGCGAGGTCACAAGGTTGTCCTTGCCGTCGCTGCGGATCTCGGAGAGCGGAATTTGCGAGCCCGTCAGCACCACGGGCTTGTTCAGCCCCTCTAAAATAAAGGAAAGTGCCGAGGCGGTGTACGCCATGGTATCGGTTCCGTGCAGGATCACAAATCCGTCGTACTCGTTGTAATTTTCATACACGACCGCCGCGATCTTGTTCCATTCCTTGACCGTAATGTCCGAGGAATCGAGCAGGGGGGTCATTTCATAGAGCTCCCACGCGGGCGCGTCGGGCTTGTTCATGTCTCCGATGGTCGCGATCGCCTCGCGCAAAAAGCCCGCAACGGGCGCATATCCGCGAGCAGTCTTTTTCATACCGATCGTACCGCCCGTATTGATAATCAGGACTCTTTTTTTGCTCATTTCCTGCCTCCTGTGGTTCGTTATATGCATTATAGCACAAAAAGACCGCTCTTGCAAGTGATTTTGCGCACAGCGTATTGTATTTTATCGAAATCTGTGGTAAAATGTGGCTGTAAGCTCTTGAAAAGGAGAATTGTTATGAAAAAATTATTATCATTGTTGCTTGTGATCGCAACGCTTCTGATGGTGTCCTGCCAAGGCGTTGAGGATGCCGCGCCCGCGCAGTCGGAGACCCCACCGCAAGGGCCGGAGGATCCCGCACAGGGGTACACCTATACCGATTTCACGCCCTCTGAAAAGGCGTTGTTTGAGCAGTACATCGGCACGGTCATTCCGTTTATGCCCAACAACGAGTATTACGTGGAGGGGTATTACGAGGAGGCCGACTACGAGCACGGCATGAATTTTTATACCTATGGCAACACCGCCGAGGATTTTGCGAATTATCGCGCGCTCTATGTGGGCTACACGCTGAGCGGCACCAAGGCGGACGAGGAGGGTGACACGTGGTACACCTATGAGAAAGACGACGTTGTCGTAGACATGGCGTTTTACAGCCATGGCGGCAAAAACGTGACCGACGTGTACGTGTATTCCTCGCTCAGCACCGATCCCGAACCGGATGAGCCCGAGCCGGGCTATGCCTATACCGACTTTACAGAGGACGAAAAGGCGCTGTTTACGCGCTACATCGGCACGGTGATTCCGTTTGTTCCCAACGATGAATATTACGTCGAGGGCTACTATGAGGAAACCGATTATGAGAACGGCATGTGCTTTTACACCTTTGGCAATACCGAGGCGGAGTTTGCCGCTTACCGCGCACTTTTTGTGGGTTATACCTTTATAGGTACCGATACGGACGATTACGGTGACACGTGGTACACCTACGAAAAGGACGATGTTGTGGTGGATATGGCGCATTACTATTATGAAGGCGCATACGTGATCGACGTATACGTGTATTCCTCTCTCAGCATCGATCTTGAGGACGGTGGCGAGGATGGCGGTGAGGATAGCGGCAACACGGATAGCGGTGACGTTGAGCAGATCACAAACGAGGGCAAGGGACTTCCCGAGGGCGTGGACGGTGTGTTCGACGTGGATTTCAAAAAAGCGGACAAGGTCAAGGACGTGACCGATCAAGGATATTACCTTGACGGGTGCCCTACCACGGGCTCGCCCGCGGTTTTGGTGATCCCCGTTGAATTTCAGGACGCGACGGCGGCATCCCGTGGGTACACGACCGATAAGCTTGTGACCGCGTTCATGGGCGCTTCGGGTAGCACCGACTATTATTCCGTTTTGGAGTATTACCGTGCGTCAAGCTATGGGCAGCTCACCCTTGACGTTACGGTTCTTGATTTCTAGTTCTGCCCCGAAAAGAGCAGTCAGGCGTATGCCGAGGCATACGATGGGGAGGAGTTTATCGGTGACCAGATGATCCTTGACGAGGCGCTGGCATATCTGGAGCCCCTGATGGATCTTTCGAGGTTTGATTCCGACGGCAACAAAATTATCGACGCGGTGATCCTTGTCAACACCCTGGAGATCGGTGAGGACGAGTTCCATTGGGCCTACCGATACTGGAACGCCTACACCGATGAGGACGGCTATTACTACGAATATGACGGTGTCAGCGCAAACGATTACATCTGGGCGTCGTACCAGTTCCTTTACGAGGCAGGGTATGACCGCGACGGCAACACGGTTTACGACGAAAACGCTCTGAACACCTACACCTTTATCCATGAATTCGGTCACGTGCTTGGCGCGGATGACTATTACGACACCTCATACGCGGAAAATCACCCGTTGAATGGGTATGATATGGTGGACTGCATGACGGGGGATCATAACGCCTATACAAAGTTCAATTTCGGTTGGATCACGACCTCGCGTCTTGTTGTGGCAGAGGAGAGTGTAACGCTGGAGCTTGAAGCCTTTGCAAGGAACGGTGACACCGTGATCATCGCCAACAACTGGGATGAGACGCTGGGGGCATATCAGGAGTATTACGTAGTGGTCTATTACACCAATACGGGACTCAACGGCCTTGGATTCGGTTATTTTGAGAGCGACGGCGTGGTGGTGTATCACGTCAATGCCGCGCTTTACAAAGAGGTTTACGAGGGCGACACCTATTATGACGCTTACAACACGAACACCGATCCGTCCGACGAGTACGGAACAGAGGACAACCTGATCGAGTTTGTTCTCACATCGGGCGGCGCATACGTTTACACCGAGGGTGACACGCTCCCCGCGGTCACGGACGACTACGGCGACCCGCTTGCCTACACCTTTGTGGTGGATAGCATCACAGAGGACACGGCCACCGTTACGTTTACAAAGAGATAAAAAATCAAGGGGCTGAATGCATCAGCCCCTTTAGATATGTCATGAGGGATTCAGAACCCAAGCGTGCGCACAATGCGGCGGTCTACTAAAGCGCAGCATCAGCGCACGCTCTGGCGAATTTCCGCTTGCGGAAATTCGCAGGGGTTCTTCAACCAAAGTCAAGCGAAACAAAAAGAACCGTTGCATAAAGCAACGGTTCTTTTTGTTTGGCGTGGCATGAGGGATTCGAACCCCCGACCTTTTGGTTCGTAGCCAAACACTCTATCCAGCTGAGCTAATGCCACATGTACGCTTTTTTCGTACTCGCCTATTATACCGCAACTTTTCTCTTTTGTCAAGCCCTTTTTTGAAAAAAGTTTCAAAAAAAGAAAAGTTTTTTTCAGCGCAACAAAAGGGTGCGCACAAAGCGCACCCTTAAAATTTATTTACAAACTAATCTCAATAATCTTCTCGCAAAGGGCATTGTAGTCCATGCCGACGGCGGCGGCAGCCTGCGGCAACAGGCTTGTGGGGGTCATGCCGGGCAGGGTGTTGGCTTCGAGGCACCAAAGCGTGCCCTCGGTGTCAAGCAGATAATCAAATCGCGCATAGCCGCCAAGGCGCAACGCCGCAAATCCGCGGCGCGTCATGTCGTAAGCCGTGCGCGTGACGTCCTCGGGAATTTCGGCAGGGCAGACCTCGCGCGTGTTGCCCTGATACTTATTTTTGTAGTCGTAAAAGCCCTCGTCGGGAATGATCTCCACGGGCGGGAGCGTTTGGCCGTCAAGGATCCCGACCGTCAATTCTCTCCCCACGATCATTTTTTCCACCAGCACGCGCGCATCCCACGCGGCAGCGGACGCGAGCGCGTCGGTCAATTCTTCCCGTGTGTGCACCATGGAAACGCCGACGCTCGAGCCGCAGGATACGGGCTTGACAACGCAGGGAAGCCCCACGCGCGCGATCAGCGCGTCAGCCGAATCGGTGTCAGCGTTAAAGCACACCCAATCGGGGGTATTGACGCCCGCATCGCGCAAAAGACGCTTGGAAATGTCCTTATCCATGGCAAGCAGGCTTCCAATATAGCCCGAGCCTGTGTATTTGATGCCGTAATTGTCAAGCGTTGCCTGCAATTGTCCGTTTTCACCGATCCCGCCGTGGAGGGCGAGAAAAACGATGTCGGCACGCTTGCAAAGCGCAATTACGTTTTTGCCGATCAGGGCATCACCGTTGCCGCTTTGCGCACGGAGGGCTTCAAGGTCTGGCACGGTCTCGCTGACGGTGTGAGAATAGCGGCCCGTGGTGCGAAAAAGCGTGTCGGGCTCTGCGGGAAGCGTGGGCATCCCCTCGTATACGTCCAAAAGACAGACGCTGTGTCCGTTTTCGATCAGAGCATTGGCGATCAGGCTCCCCGAGGAGAGGGAAACGTCGCGCTCGGGCGAATATCCGCCCGCTAAAACGATAATCTTCAAGGTATCAGTCCTTTCGGGAAAATTTCAGGAGTACAACACGGTCGCATCCGCCAAGATCGCGCTTGACCGTGGCATCAAAGCCGTGTGCGGCGGCAAGATCGAGCAGAGCCTTTCCTTGGTCATAGCCGATCTCAAAGAGGATGAAACCGTCTTTTTTGAGTGTGCGCGCCCAATTTGTAAGGATCGCGCGGTAAAAGAGCAGTCCGTCCGTGCCGCCGTCCAAGGCCGCGGGCGGTTCGGCATGCACCTCGGGGGAGAGGGCGTCCAGTTCGCGCGTGGCAATGTAAGGGGGATTGGAAAGGATCGCATCAAAGCACGCGTCGGGGTACGTCGGTTCCTCCAACACGTCGCACAGCACGCCCTCAAATCGCGCCTCCACGCCGTTCCGCTTGGCGTTTTGCGCGGCAAGGGCAAGCGTGGCGGGGAATTTTTCAAGCGCTACTGCGCGCGTGTCGGGGCGCTCGGCAAGCGTGGAGATTGCAATACAGCCACTCCCCGTGCAAAGATCCGCAAAATACGCGCCGCGCGGCAACAGCTTTACGGCTTCCTCAACCAAAATTTCGGTGTCGGAGCGGGGGATCAGGCAATCGGGCGTGACGGTGTAGGTCTGGTGGTAAAAATCCCATTCCCCAATGATATATTGGAGCGGCTCGCGCCCCTCACGCCGCAAAACGGCGGCCTCCAATGCGGGGGATTGATAATTTTTGTCGGGGTCGGCGCGCAGGGAAAGCACATCTGCACCGCAAAAATGCCCGATTAGGCACGCGGCATCCCAATCGGCGCTTTCAATATGGCAGGCGCGCAAACGCGCGCAAATTTCACGGTAGGTCATGCGCTTCTCCTTTTGCAATCGTTCTTTTATTATTTTAGCATGCTTTTTATAAAAAGGGAATAGATTTTCAAAAAAATCGAATTTTTTTTTGCGAACCACTTGATTTTTTGAAAAAACATGATATACTATGAATGAATATATGTTTTTGTGTGGCAGAGTGTCACAGAAACGGAGGAGAAAATGGAAAACGGAAAAAAGAGCGGCATCGTCTGGAAGATTATTGGTATCGTTCTGGCAGTTGCAGGTCTTTGCCTGGTTGCTGTAAAGGTTTATCAGAAGTTCTTCAAGAAAAAGAAGGAAGAGCTCTGTGAGGCCGAGGAGGTTCTTGAAATCGAGGGAGCTGAAACGGAAGAAGCAGCAGAGGAAACCGAAACCTTTGAGGCACCTGCAGAGGCTGTGATCGCCAACGCAGAGGAACTGGTAGAAGAAGCAAACTGATTTACATCTGAAAGCGGCTTCCCAACGTTTGGGAGCCGTTTTCTTATCCCAAGGAAGGAAAGAGGAGACAATATGGCAAAATACAGACGCGGCAGGATCAACGAGGAGATGCAAAAGGAGCTGACGCAGATTCTGCGACGGGTCAAGGATCCTCGCGTGTGCGATGCGTTTATCAGCATTACGGCAGCGGATTGCACGGCGGATCTGAAATACGCGAAGGTTTATTATTCCGCGATGGGCGGGGATGAAAAGGAGATCGCAAAGGGGCTCAAGGCAGCGGCAGGCTTTATCCGCCGCGAGCTGGCAAATTCTCTGAATCTGCGCATGACGCCCGAATTGACCTTTATCCCCGACAACTCGGTGGCGTACGGCGCGCACATCGCGTCCATTCTCAACAAGCTGGACATTCAACCCGAGGAAGAAGAAACGGACGGAGAGGACGCATGAGCGAGCATATCGAGATACCCTTTGAAGACATTGTTACACACATTGAGGAGCCCGCGGACACGCTGGTGCTCTTTCATCGGGGCCCCGATGCCGACGCGGTAGGCTCGGCATTTGCCCTCAAGCGTGTGCTGGAGGAGCTCGGCTCGCGCGCGTTTTGCGTGTGTGCGGGTGAGGTGCCCGCGCGCCTGCGCTTTTTGATAAACGGAGAGCAGGAAAGCGTGTTGCCCGAGGCGATCCCTGCTGATTTCGAGGTGGCGCGTATCGTCAGCGTGGATAGCGCGTCGGCTTCCCAGCTCGACCGCCTGTACGAATTGTACGAGGGGCGGATCGACCTGATGATCGACCACCACGCAAGCGGTGACCTGTACGCATCCTACTGTTACATCCGCCCGAATGCGGCGGCAACGGGCGAGATCATTTTCGATCTGGTCAAGGCGCTGGCGGGTGAGGGGCGCGTGCGTATCACCGACGCGCTTTGCGTCGATCTGTATGCCGCGATCAGCGGTGACACGGGCTGCTTCCGCTTTTCCAATGCCACCTCCAAAACGCACATGCGCGCGGCGGAGCTTTTGGCAAGCGGTATCGACATCGCCGAGATCAACCACCGCTTGTACGACAGTAAGAGCATGGAGCAGCTGCGTGCCGAGGCGGCGGGGATTTCCAACCTTCAGCTTTATGCCGACGGCAGACTTGCCATCATCACCTTCCCGTATGCGCTCAAGGCGGCGCTGGGGCTTTCGGACGAGCATTTGGAAACGCTGGTCGACGTGGCGCGCTCGGTTGCGGGCGTCGAGGTGGCGATCTGCATCCGCCAACCCGCGGCAGAGGGCAAATTCCGCGTGTCTGCCCGTTCGTCGTCATCTTACGACGTGTCCGCGCTTTGCCGTCAGTTTGAGGGCGGTGGGCACGCAAAGGCGGCGGGCTGCACGGTGTATGCCGAGGATATCGGCAAGGCGGTGACCGCGATCATAGGAGCGATCGAGCTTCCGTAAAATTTTTTTTAAAATGTGAATAAAGAACCTCCTTTTCGGGAAATCATGCTAACGGATAGCCGAAGAGAGCCGAACTCATACGCCCTGCGGCGAGACTTTTTTGCGTCTTTCGCCAAATCTCGCCTTGCAAGATGCGCATCTTGCTTCGGCTCGCTTTGACAAAAGCCATCAAAAAATTCAACGCCGGAGGGTGCTGCGCAGTTTTACGTGAGCAAATATTCGTCGGATGCAAGGAAAAAATGCGAAGCAATATAAGATATTGCAAGAATTTTTTCTGTAGCAGGCGCGGATATTTGCCACATAAAACCGTATGAGCTCGGCTCTCTTCGGCTATGCCCGAAAAGGAGGTTTTGTTATGTCATATAAAAGGCTACTTATCGCGTTTTTGACGGTATGCGCGGTGCTTTTGACGGTAGGGCTGTTACCCGTGCACGGTGAGAGTGAGATCTACGACACGGTGGTGCGCCTGCACGTGCTTGCCAATTCGGACAGCGAGGAGGATCAGGCGCTCAAGCTCAAGGTGCGCGACGCGGTGCTACAGGCCGCGGCACCCTTGACCGAAGGCTGCAACACGCAGGATGAGGCGGTGGCAAAGCTGAATGCGAATCTGTCTGTTTTGCAAGCGGCGGCCGAGCGCGTCATTGCCGAGGAGGGGTATGCGTATCCCGTTACGGTGACGCTTGGCAAGGAGGAATATCCCAGACGGGATTACGATAGCTTCTGCTTTCCCGCGGGCACGTACGTTTCCTTACGCGTGTGCATCGGAGACGCCGAGGGGCAGAACTGGTGGTGCTGTTTGTTTCCGCGCTTATGCTTGGGAGCCGCAAGTGTCAGCAAAAAGAATGCCGAGGAGGAGTGCATCTCCGTGGGGCTGACCCCCTCGCAATACAAGATCATCACCGAGAGCGACAAGCCTGTTTACAAGGTCCGTTTTAAGCTTTTAGAGCTGATTGAGGGACTGTTTTAACAACAAAAAAGCACCCATGGGTGCTTTTTTTGCGTTTGCGATGATCACATATGATCTACGAACTTGGAATAAAACTTGATAACACTTTTTGGAAAAGCCCCTCATTTGCTGTAAATGCTTGACTTTTCGGGGGAGTTGTGGTATGATAGTAAGGATAAAACTTTATTGTGCGAGGTACGATCATGAAGCATCGGTTTACATATTTCGGCATGGCGGCCATGACCCTCATGCTCAGCGTCCTCTTGCTGCTTGGCGCGGCCTTGCCCGCGACGGCGCAAGCGACTGTGACGGCCGAATTGCCGTCGCTTGATTACGGTATTGCGGATCGCGAGGATAACACCACGCTGTCCTCTGTGGAGCTGTACGAGATGCTGCTCGGCACGTCGCCCACAGATGCCGAGGCGCGCTATCTTCTTCGCGACGGAATGACCATGACCTACAATTCCTTGGTTCCCGACAACCGCATCAGCACCTCTTATGACGGTGAGGCGGGCGTGTTGACCGTTGAGATCCTGCCCTACACCTATACCGCGGCCAACGGTGCGACGGTGACGTGGATCCCGACGCGTGCCACGGTGGGAAGCGTGATGCCCATGCTGTGTGAGCAAAACGGCGTTTATGTCGGCCGCGTTGAGAATCTGTATTATTCCAATGACTTTGATATGTGCGTGGATTACGTGTGGGAGATCGAGATCCCCGCAGAGGTAATCCGCGGCTTGCGCGACTGCTCCTTTGAGGTGGGTAGCCGTGCGCTCGGGATCAAGCGTGCGTATGAGGCGGCACTTGCGGATTATAATCGGCAGCTGGCGGCACATGAGGATTGGGTCGCGTACTCCGATTGGCTGACGAACGTATACGGCGTGTGGGAAACCGAGTATGCCGCCTATGACGTTGCCAAACAGGCATATGACGCGTATTGCGACGCATACGACGCGTACGAGGCGGAGCTTGCTCTTTACGAGCAGTGGCAGGACTATTTTGAGTACACCGACTTCGTAACCAATCATCTTGACGATTACAACAAATACAAGACCTACGTCGCGCAAATGGAGCCTGTCAAGCGGATGCTGACGCTGATGGAGTCGCTCTTTGTTGCCGACAGCCACGGCTGGCAGATGTACGGCTCGATCATGGGCGGCTCGGTGGATCTCGTTTTGTCGCGCGAGGACGAGCTGGTTGCAACGGGAAACAACCCCGAGGATATCCGACTGGCGGGCGACGCAACGGTGGCACTGCGCAAGCTGCTGCCGAAATATGCCGCGATCCGCGAGGCAACCTACGAAAACGACCACGACCGCACCGCGGCAATGTTCAACTACTACAGCACCAACTATAAAGCGCTTGCAAAGCACTTCCAAAATCTTTACAAGGCGCTGAACGCCCTGTTCCAGAACACCGTTGTAAAGCTGTATATTCTAGAGGAGCACCCCGATAAATTCGACCACTATCTGCAATTTGTCGGCCAGCTTTACGTCGTTGCCACCTGCCTTGATCAGGCGGGGGAGCGGAATCCGAGCTGGACGATCGCTGACAAAAAGCTTTCAAAGGTCGTTGAAAAGATCCATCTGATTCCCGACGGAAACTGGGATCCCTCGACCTGTAAAATGCCTGCGGAATACGTGGAGCCCGTGGAGTATATCGCACCCGTGGATCCCCCCACCGAGCCGCAGCCGAGCAAAAAGCCCACGCCTCCCACGCCTGTTGTGGAGGCTCCGGGAGATGAGCCCCCGGAACCGATCAACCCCTTTGAGGGGAAGCTGCCGACCGAAACCGCGCACCCGGGCATCCCTCCGACGCCTCCCGTGCTTGACGACGTGGAGCTTGCGCTGATCGAGGAGATCGAGAGCGGTGTGCTGAACGCGGTCACCGGTGCGGTCGAATCGAAAACGCTTCGGTTCGAGACCTCTACAAAGCGGTTGGTTTCGATCCGCAATCTGAAAACCGTATCCTTCTATGACTTAAACGGCAATCTTCTGCACCGCGAGCTTGTGGACTACGGTGCCAGCATCAACTATCCCGTTCCCGAAATGGAAGCGACCGCGCAGTACACCTTCATTCCGCAGGGATGGGTGGCGATTGACGGAAGCGTGGTTGATATGACGAGCATCACGGGAGATCTTTCCATGATCCCGTCTTATGCCAAGATCCTTCGATATTATGACGTAACGTGGCACCTGGGGGATGCGACAGAGGTCACCACCTGGCCCTACGGAAGCATTCCCAAGCCCCCCTCAAAATGGACGCTTTCCGACTACGTGCAGGGGCATTACGCCTATTCCTTCTCGGGGTGGGACACAACGCCTGCCCCTGTAACGGGGGACGCGACCTACCGCGGGGAGATGACCAAAGCCCTTCGCACCTATACCGTAACGTGGATGCTTTACGGCGACCGCGTGGTGGTTGAGGAATGGCCCGCGCTCTCGACCCCGACCTACACGGGAGACGTTGACCGCGCGCCCGACGCATACGTCTATAGCTTCAAGGGCTGGACGGGCCCCATCGGCGGCATTACGGGTGACACGACTTATCGCGCGCGATATGACAGTGTTCGCTTGGCAACGGGCGGCACGAATAGCGTCATGGAGATCTTGCACGGGGACGAGGAAATCTCGGTGATCGCCACGCAGGATTCCTTGAACGTCCTTAATGCGGCACGCTTTGCCGCAGAGACGGGAAAAAGCCTTTCGATCGTTTGGAACGACGGTGTTTCGCTGCGGCTGGATGCCGAGCAGCTTTCCGCGTTCTTGAGTTCCGTATGCCAACGCGTTATTTTGGAGCGTACGTCTGACGGTAGTATCACGCGATATAAGCTTCGCTTCTGCGATGCCGTATGGAATACACTTGAAACGGTTGGAAGCGGCGTGACGCTTCTGCTTCCGTCGGCGGGGGATGGTGAAAACGCATCCGTGTACTACGTAAAGAGCGCACAGGGCGCGACACGTGTAGAGGGCGATCGCGTGCTCCTTGCGGGATCTGCCGAATGGACAAGGGTTCCCACGTATGACGTGGAGCTGGCACCGAGCTCACTTTACGATATGAGCGCGTTGACCTCCAGTGCACCTCTTGGTGAGGTGGTATCGCTCAAAATCCGTTGCCAATATGGCTACGAGGTCGTGGGGGCAACTGTTTTGATGGCGGACGGAACCGCCGTTGAGGTGCGCGAGGACCTGACCTTTGTGATGCCCGACGGAGCCGTGTCGGTTTCGCTTGAGGTGGCACAGATCCGATACAGTGTGACCTTTATCGTTGAGGGCGAGGTTTTCCACAGCGCGGAATATTTGCTTGGCGAGGAAATTTTGGTGCCTAACGATCCCACCCTGCCTGCAAAGGATGGGTACAGCTATACCTTTACGGGTTGGGGAGACGTTCCCGCCATTGCCAATGGTGAGGAGCGCGTGCTGGTGTTCCATGCGTCCTTTGTGCGCGCAGCGCAGAACGTGGATTATTCCACGGGGCATAATAACAATATGCTCATTGAGGTCTATTTGCCGATCGCTGCGGTGGTCTTGGTTCTGCTGATTGCGGGACTGACTGCGTGGCGCATTAAGCGCAAGCGTACCTGCCGCGCGGCAGCAGCAACCGTAGTTGTAACGGAGCCGACCGTAACAGATGTGGCAGAGGAGCTGTTTGAAACCGATGCGGCAGAGGATTCACCCGATGCAGCAGAGCCTGCACCACGTGAAGAATCCGACGCACAGAGTGAACAAAACGAAGAATAACCATAAAAAGAGATCGCCCAACTCGTGGCGCTCTTAAGAGCAACTTAACAAAACAGATTGTTTACCGATAGGGAAAGGGCGAAGAATTGTTACAATTCTTCGCCCTGTTTACAATGGCTTTATCTGCTTTTGGGATCAAATTCGGGAAAGCAAAATAAATAGTAGTCACATTCGTCGCAACAACACTCAAATCCTTGCTCGCCGTTCCCAAGACAAACGATTGGATTTCCCGGCGTAAGCTCTACGTTCGTAATCTCTGTTACCTTATTTGGAATATTCCGGCTCATATATCCTCCGTTCACATACAAAA
>JAZRFD010000017.1:0-47672 GCA_045661185.1 Eubacteriales bacterium
CCTTAAATTCGATTTTCTGGCGCTCCGTTACCTCACCATTCTGCATGAGGCAGAGGGTATGATCCGCGAGCGCGAGCCGCAGTTTGACATCGAGCTGCTGCCGCTTGACGACCGCGAGACCTATTCCTTGATCTCCTCGGGTAAGACCGCGGGCATCTTTCAACTGGAATCGGGCGGCATGCGACAAATGCTGCAAAATCTTCAGCCCGAGTCGTTGGACGATATCATCGCCGCGATCGCGCTCTACCGCCCGGGCCCTATGGATTCGATCCCGACCTTTATCGAATGCCGTCACCATCCCGAGCGCGTCCAATACGCAACACCGCTGCTCGAGCCGATCCTGCGCTCGACCTACGGATGCGTTGTGTATCAGGAGCAGGTCATGAGCATCTTCCGCGAGATCGGCGGATACACCTTTGGGCATGCGGACGTTGTGCGCCGCGCGATGTCCAAAAAGAAAGCAGACGTTTTGCTTTCCGAGCGTGAGGCGTTCGTTTCAGGTGCCGTGGAGAGGGGCGTTGACAGATCGGTCGCGGAGCAGCTTTTCTCCGATATGGAGAGCTTTGCGAACTATGCCTTCAACAAATCTCACGCCGCCGCGTACGCGATCATCTCATACCGCACCGCCTATCTCAAAGCACATTATCCGCAGCAATATTTTGCGGCGCTGCTGACAAGCGTTCTCGGAAGTCAGACAAAGGTGGCGGAGTATATCTCCGAGGCATCGGGGAGAGGCATTCGCGTCCTGCCCCCCGACATCAACGAAAGCCGCATGCAGTTTTCAACCGACGGCTGCGATATCCGCTTCGGCCTTTTGGCTCTGAAGAACGTCGGCCCCCAGTTTTTGCAACGCATTCTGGATGAGCGCCGCCACGGAAAATTTGCCTCCTTTGAGGATTTTATCGGCAGACTCCCGTACGGGGATCTGAACCGCCGCATGGTGGAATCCCTGATCAAGGGTGGCGCTTTCGACCGCCTCGGTGTTTATCGCTCGCGGCTCTTGGCGGTGTACGAGATCATGATCGACCGTGCCGTGGAAAAGGGAAGAAACAATTTAGAGGGTCAGCTTGATATGTTCTCCACTCCGGGATTGTCTCCCGTTGGAGGGTCGGGCGTGGTCTATCCCTCGATTCCCGAGCTTGGCGTGCGGGAAAAGCTGATGATGGAAAAGGAAGCGGCGGGCATGTATTTCTCCGGAAATATGCTCGACGAATATCAAAAGCATCTGGCGGTTTTGCAGCCGCAGCCTATTTCCGAGATCGTTGGTGAGGATGCAGAGCCCGTTGATAAGGCAAGTGTGCGCGTGGCGGGCATGATCACGTCCGTGACCACTAAAAACACGAAAAACGGCGACCGTATGGCGTTTTTTACGCTTGAGGATCGCTTGGCGGAGATCGAATGCGTGGCATTTGCACGGCAGTTCGCGAGCCTTTCGCACATGATCCGTCGGGATAGCGGTGTACTTGTCATCGGCAATATTTCCTTGCGTGAGGACGAGCCACCGAAGATTTTGATCCAACGAATGGAAGAATTGGTGGAAAACAACCGCTTTAACCCCGCGGATTACCAAACGGCAGAGGAAAAGCCTGTCCCCGCACCGCAAGCCCCCCAAAAAGCTCCTGCCAAAGCACCCACACGCCTGTTTTTACGCGTGCCCGACCGAAGGGGCGACTTGACGAAAAAGGTGCAAAATTTGCTTGGCATTTTTGAGGGCGAATTTCCAACGTATTTCTATTATGCCGACAAAAAGGAATACGAAACGCGTCCCGTGGGAGTTGCGTTGAGTGATTACGTTCTGCACGAGCTGGTAGCACTCCTGGGGGCGGACAACGTGATTTTGAAATAATTTTGCCCCAAAATGCACACACGTCCGTCAAAAAAAGGCCTCGCAACCGTGAGTTGACAAATTTTCAAGTCTGCTTGCTTGCAAAAAATCACCGTTTTTGCTACAATGAAGGTGCAAAAAACAGCAAAAGGAGTTGACATTATGTTAGCCGATAAGATTATTCAGGAACGAAAAAAGAAGGGCTGGTCGCAGGAGGAGCTTGCCGAACGGCTGGACGTTTCCCGTCAATCGGTTTCCAAGTGGGAGGGCGGCTTGTCTGTGCCCGAGCTTGATAAGATTCTTGCGATGAGCGAATTGTTCGGTGTGAGCACCGATTATCTTCTTAAAAATGAACAAACCGAGACAACGGATGTGCGATCTGAAACGACGGAAGAAAAGCCGCGCCGCAAGGTCACGTATCGGGAAGCCGAGACGTATGTTTCCTTGGTGCAGCGGCTGTCCCGACGCATCGCTTTTGGTGTGATGCTCTGTATTTTGTCTCCGATCACGCTGATTCAGCTATGCGCGTTTGCCGATGCGGGCTTTTTGGGTGAAGGTCTTGCGGTGGGGCTTGGAGTGATTGTGCTGATTCTCTTTGTCGGAGCAGCGCTGGCACTCTTTATTCCTGCGGGCATTCAACTTGATCCATATGAATTTCTTGAAAAGGAAGCCTTTGATGCGGATGCGGCCGCTTTGAATATGGCCAAGGATGGCCAAGCGGCGTACGCTCATACGTATCGCACGTTGATCACGGTAGGCATTGTTTTGTTTCCCGTTGGCGTGGCACCCCTGATCGTTACCGCTTGCCTTGAAATGTGGGTAGTTTGGGTTGTGGCTTGTGTGAATTTGCTTCTTGCCGTGGCAGCAGTCGGCGTGTTTATGATCGTGCGCGCGTGCTACGTAAACGGCGCGTATCAAAAGCTTTTGCAGGCGGGCGAGTTCTCGGTGCAAAGCAAGGTCAAAAACGCGCTGTCCGAGGCGGTCATGTCGGTTTATTGGTGCGTGGTTACAGCGGTCTATCTGTTGATCTCCTTCCTCACGGGTGCTTGGGGCATTACGTGGGTTATTTGGATGGTTGCGGGTGTGATCTCACCTGTGCTCGAAGCACTGCTCAGAAACAGCAGAACACGTAAAAAAAATTGAAGAAACTTATGGGGTGCTTCTTAACTGAAGTGCCCCATAAGCTTTTTGTTGCAACCTTATTTGCCAATGGCAAACTATTTTAGTGGTGCACTTGGGATGTGGGGCCCAAGTGCCGGCGGGAGTATCTAACCGTCAGCTCACAAAAGAAGGCATTGCTTTGTTTGCAATGCCTTTTTAGGGGAATCTATTCTCTTTAGGTGAACGTTTTTGAAAGAGGGGTATGGGGTAGGGGCGGAGAATGCCTTTTGGCATTCTCCGGAAACCGCTTGCGGTTTTAACTTTATTTTAAAAAGTTTTCTCCCCATAAAATATCCCATCAATCAATAATTCCACCACCCACAACAACGTCACCGTCATAAAGAACAACGGATTGTCCTGAGGTAATGGCGCGTTGGGGCTCGTCGAAGCGGACGGTAAAGGTCGTGGGTGAGGTCTGCTCAACCACGGCGGGCGCGGGAGTCGCCTGATAGCGGATTTTTACCTGCACGCGCATGGGCGCATCAATGTGCTCAAGCGCGATCAGATTGACATCATGCGCCGAGAGCTCCGAGCGGAACAGATCGGCGTTGGAGCCCAGCGTGACGGTGTTTTGACACACGTCCTTGGAGCAGACGTAGGTCGGAGCGCCAAGAGAGATGCCCAAGCCCTTTCTCTGCCCCACGGTATAACGGATCGCACCGTTGTGACGCCCGAGCACGCGCCCGTCGAGTGACACAAAATCCCCCGCAGGGAAGCGTTTGCCCGTGTAACGCTCGATAAACGCGGCGTAATCACCGTCGGGAACAAAGCAAATGTCCTGACTGTCATGCCGTCCCGCGTTGGAAAAGCCGTGTGCCGCCGCGATCTCACGCACCTCTGCCTTGGTAAAATCTCCAAGCGGAAAATGCGTGTGCGCAAGCTGCTCCTGTGAGAGCGACCAAAGCACGTAGGTCTGATCCTTGGAAAGGTCTTTTGCACGCAACAGCCGATACCGACCGTCCGTGCCTTTTTCAATGCGCGCGTAGTGCCCCGTGGCAATGCCGTAGCAGCCGCACGCGCGGGCTTCGTCAAACAGAACGCCGAATTTCATCGTGCGGTTGCACTGCACGCAGGGGTTCGGCGTTGCGCCTTCCATATAGGTTTGAACAAAATAATCAATCACGTTGCGTCGAAATTCTTCCGAGCAATCGCAAACGGAGAAGGGGATCCCGAGCTGCTCCGCTACACCGCGGGCAAGCGTGATCTCCTCGGGATCGCAGCAGGAGCGTGTGGTGCTGAAGGTGACGTCGGAGAGAGAGAAGAGCCGCATCGTCGTGCCGATGCAATCATAGCCCGCTTCCTTTAGCAGGTACGCTGTCACCGTGCTGTCCACGCCGCCGCTCATGGCAACAAGAATTTTTTCGCTCATGCGTCCTCACCCCATGAAAACTGCGTCAATTCGCCCGCCGTTTTCAGATCCTCAAAATTGCTTTGGCGCAAAATCTCATAGACCGCTACCGCCACTGTGTTGGAAAGGTTGAGTGAGCGCAATCCGTCACGCATCGGCAGACGCACGCAACGTTCGGGATTGGCCAGCAAAAGATCCTCGGGAAGCCCGCGGGTCTCCTTGCCGAACATGATATAAACGGGGCTCGGGTAGGTGATTTCGCTATACACGTGCTGCGCTTTTGTGCTGAAATAATAGACGTTGGCATCGGGGTGCTTGGCGTAAAAATCATCCAAGCCGTCGTAAAAGGTGATGTCAAGCTGATGCCAATAGTCCAGTCCCGCGCGCTTGAGCTTTTTATCGTCAATGGTAAAGCCCAGGGGGCGGATGAGATGGAGAGACGCGCCCGTAGCAGCGCAGGTGCGCGCGATATTGCCCGTATTCTGCGGGATCTCGGGCTCGTGAAGCACAATGTTGATCTTACTCATGTTTTGTGACCTTTCTGTCGTCTTTTCCTTTACATGATAGCATATTTTTTAAAATCCTGCAAGAGAATTTATTAAAGTTTACAATATTATAATATATTTTTAGTAAAAAATGTAGTATAATGAATCCGAATATGATTTTGCAGGCCGCGCCGCAGGGCGCGGCAGAGAAAGGATTTTGAAACCATGTCTGTAATTACCAAAATCTTCGGAACCTATAGCCAGCGTCAGCTCAAAAAGCTGAAGGCGATCGCCGATCGCATCGACGAACTGGCGGATACCTACCGCGCGATGTCGAACACCGAATTGCAGGGTATGACCGCAAA
The DNA here is from genome assembly GCA_045661185.1 of Eubacteriales bacterium. Lineage (GTDB taxonomy): Bacteria > Bacillota > Clostridia > Oscillospirales > CAG-272 > UMGS1865. Next base: position 5,185 of record JAZRFD010000017.1, read on the forward strand.
ATTCAAGGAGCGCCTTGCAAGCGGCGAAACGCTGGACGATATTCTGCCCGACGCGTTTGCGGCGATCCGCGAGGCGGATGACCGCGTGCTTGGCAAGCGGCCCTTCCGCGTGCAGGTGCTGGGCGGTATCGTGCTTCATCAGGGGCGCATTGCCGAGATGAAAACGGGTGAGGGTAAGACCCTTGTGGCAACGCTCCCCGCATACCTCAACGCGCTCACGGGTGAGGGCGTTCACATCGTCACGGTCAACGACTATCTGGCGCGTGTCGGTGCCGAGGAAATGGGACGCGTGTACGAGTTTATGGGACTTGCAACGGGTCTGGTCGTTCACGGACAGAGCCCGGCCGAAAAGCACGCGGCATATGAGGCGGATATCACCTACGGTACGAACAACGAGTTCGGATTTGACTACCTGCGTGACAATATGGTCATCTATAAATCGCAAATGGCACAGCGCGGACACGTGTTTGCGATCGTGGACGAGGTCGACTCGATCCTCATCGACGAGGCGCGCACGCCGCTGATCATTTCGGGTGCGGGTGAGACCGCGACCGACCTTTACGAGCGCACCGACCGCCTTGTGCGGAGCATGCGTAAGTTTGTGATCAAGGAAATGGACACCAAGCAAGATCAGGACACGATTGATGCCGACTATATTGTGGATGAAAAGGCAAACAACGCCATTCTGACCTCGCGCGGAGCGAAAAAGGCAGAGGCGTTCTTCGGGATCGAAAACTTCAACGACGCAGAAAACGCGACCATCTCGCACCACGTTCAGCAGGCGATCAAGGCGCACGGATGTATGCACCGCGACGTGGATTACGTGGTCAACGACCAAGGTGTTATGATCGTTGATACCTTCACGGGTCGCCTGATGCCCGGCCGCCGCTATTCCGACGGATTGCATCAGGCGATTGAGGCGAAGGAAGGCGTAAAGGTTCAGAAGGAGAACAAAACGCTGGCCACCATCACCTTCCAGAACTATTTCCGTATGTACCGCAAGCTCCCGGGTATGACGGGTACGGCACTGACCGAGGAAAACGAGTTCCGCGAAATTTATAATCTCGACGTTGTGGAGATTCCCACGAACAAGCCCATGATCCGAAACGACCACCCCGATGCGGTCTATCGCAGTATGGAGGGCAAGTATAACGCGATCATTCAGCAGGTGATCGAATGCCACAAAAAGGGGCAGCCCGTCCTTGTCGGTACGGTTTCGATCGACAAGTCCGAACTGTTGTCCATGCGCCTGAAAAAGGTGGGGATCCCTCACACGGTGCTCAACGCAAAGCACCACGACAAGGAAGCGCAGATCGTCGCGCAGGCAGGTAAGCTTGGCGCGGTCACGATCTCTACCAACATGGCAGGACGCGGAACCGATATTCTGCTTGGCGGTAACCCCGAATTTATGGCAAAGGCCGATATGCGCGCCATGGGTATTGACGAGGTGGCAATTGCCGCGTGCGCGGGCTTTACCGATACCGACGACGAGGCGATCCTCTCGGCAAGAGAGACCTTCCGCGAGTTGGTGGAAAAGCACAAGGCAGAGATCGCGCCCGAGGCAGAAAAGGTGCGCCGGGCCGGTGGCTTGTTTATTCTCGGTACCGAGCGGCACGAGAGCCGACGCATCGACAATCAGCTGCGCGGACGCTCGGGACGTCAGGGTGACCCCGGCGAATCCCGCTTCTATCTGTCCATGGAGGACGATCTGATGCGTCTGTTTGGCGCGGACCGTATTCAGGGACTTGTAGCGGCGCTCAGAATGCCCGAGGATATGCCGATCGACGCGCGTATCTTGTCGGGCGCGATCGAAAACGCGCAGAAGCGCATCGAGGACAATAACTTCCGTCGCCGCAAGTACGTGCTGGCGTACGACGACGTCATGAATCAGCAGAGAACCATCATCTACAAGCAGCGTCAGGACGTGCTCAACGGTGAGGATATCTCCGAAACGATCCGTCGCATGATCGTGGCGACCGTGGACGGTGCGGTATATACCTATCTGCACGGCGAGAGCGCAGAGGATTGGGATTTTGACGGACTGCGCGCGCATTATCTCGGGCTTTTGACGACCGAGGATGATTTCTGCTACGATGACAAGGAGAAAAAGCACGTCAAAGCCGAGGAGATTGCCGATCTGCTTGGCGAACGCGCGCTGAAGCTTTACAACGAAAAAGAGGAGATTTTTGGCACGGAGACCTTCCGCGAGGTCGAGCGCGCGGTGCTTTTGCGTAACGTTGACACCGCTTGGATGGAGCACATCGACACGATGGATGAGCTCAAGAGCACCGTGGGACTGCAGTCCTACGCGCAGCGCGATCCCGTAACCGAATACCGCATTCAGGGCGCGGATATGTTCGACGCAATGGTCGAGGAGATCCGCAACGGAACGGTTCGTATGATCCTGACCGTCGTTCCCCGTCCGCAGGCAACCGAGCGTGTGCAGGTGGCCAACCCGCTGACGGCAGGACTGGGCGGTGAGAGAGCCAAGAAAAAGGTGCTCATCAGCAAGGGCGGAAAGACCGTTGTCAAGGAAGGCGTATCGGTTGGCAGAAACGATCCTTGCCCCTGCGGCAGCGGAAAGAAATATAAGAACTGTTGCCTGAGAACCAACGGCACAAAGGAGTGATACCATGGGATTTGGCATCCTTTTGGTCGGGTATCTGATCACGTTTGTGATCTGGCTGACCGTGCAGGCGATCAACGTAGGCTCTCTGGCTCTGCTTTTGGGCTATAGCCTGATGTTCTACGCGCTTTCCATGCTGAATCGCTATCACGGTGCGTTTGCCTTTGCGCGGTGGATGGCGGCGATTCAGCTGATCCCCTCGCTTTGGTTCCTTGTAACCGATGCGTCAAAGCTGTTTGGCTTTACCTTGCCGCCGATTTGGGCGGATCACATCAACTCGGCATTCACGGGCGCGGCGTTCGCGCTTGAGATCCTGTTTTTGCTTTCCATGCTGTACGCGATCCGCGCATTGGCGGATTCGATCGGCCTTAAAAGCATTTCCATGTCGGTCGTGCGCAATATGATCTTCGTGATCGCGCATGCCGTGCTGTCGGTTGCAACCGATCTTCCGTTCCTTGCGGGCATCAAGCCCTACCTCACGGCATCCCGCTTTTTGGTGGAGCTGGTCACGATCGTGTCCGTCGCGCTCCTGCTTCTTGGCTGCGCCAAGAGCATCTGTCGGGAAGGGGATGAGGAGGTCGCGCACACACCCTCGCGCTTTGGCTGGGTCAATCGCATGACCGACGCCTACGAGCGCACGCATAAGCGCCTGAACGATCAAGCAAGGGCGGACGGTGAGGCATTCATGCGCCGCCGCCGTGAAAAGCTGGAGCAAAAGAATCAAACGAAAAAACGAAAGAAAAAATAAAAGAACGGAGGTGGTGTGATGCAATTCAAGGCAAAAAAGAAGCTTGGCCTGGGGCTTTTGCTCCCCGCAATGCTTTTTCTGGCAGAGCCGATCGTGGCGTTTACGGATCTTTTGCCCAACTGCATCGGTTACCTCTTGCTCTGTGCCGCCATTTTGCAGGTGGCAGACCTTTCCGACCGCATCAACGACGCCTATGAGCGCTTCAAAAAAATGCTATGGGTCAGCGTTGGATGCTTTCTCGCGCAGCTTTACATCAATCGCGTCCTTGTCGGTGGCAGTGAAGCGATGAACGCATACGAGCGTCCCGTTTTTCTGCTCATCTGCTCCTTCGGTCTGTTTTTGGCGCATTGTTATTTTCTCATTCCCGCATACAGAGATCTGTTTTTGGGGCTGAACGCGGTGGCGGAGCGCTTTGGCGGCAGCGCGGTGCTCCTGACCAATCGCCGAGGCAGAACTCACGGTGAGCGCATGGCGCACGCGGCGGGGCGGTTTGCCTTTTGGAACGCCTTGCTGGCTCTTTTGCCCGAGGTGTCGGTGCTGACCACCTTCGAGTTCGCCGTTGAAAAGCTCCCCTTTGATTGGTATGAGTTTATAGGACTCTTCCGCACGCTGGCGGGGATGGCCTCGGGCGTGGTGTCCTTGCTCTTTTTCATTTGCATATTGCGATATACCCACCGATTGCTCGGGGACAAGCCCTTGATGGAAGGGCTTGAGGGGCGGTATACAAAAGAGGTTCTGCCAAACACCTACGTGCTCGGCATGCGTCGCTATCGCTTTGCGTTCCTCTTTTTAATGGTCGGCGCGGCCTTTACCGTGCGCATCCGTATGGATGAGCGCGACCTTTTGCCCACCGTCATCGGTGCTGTGCTCATTGGCGTCGGGATCCTTTGGATGGGAGAGCGATTGCAGGGAATAAAGCCCTTGATAGGAGCCCTTTGTGCGTTGGCGATCATCAGCCTTTTGCAAAGATGGCGTACCGCGGCGTATCTGGAACTGTATCTGGACGCGCAGGCATCCCTGTATTCCAGCGAAGCCTTTCGCGCCTATCTCGGCGTTCGCATTTTGACGGCTTTGGAAATTTTATGCACGCTCGGTGTGTTTTTCCTCTTGCTCCGCTTTCTTTATGCGCTGGTGCGCGAGCGGCTGCACGTGATGTACGGTGGAGCCGACGCGCGAGAGATCTCCGCAAATGCCACGGCGCGATTGCACAAACGAATGCGGATCAAACTGTACGTATGCGCGGGAGTGTTTGGGCTTTCCGCGGCAGCAAGTCTTGCCGAGGTCATTTTGGGTGTTCTGTATCCATGGCTATGGTGGATCACGCTTGCCGTGTCACTTTCGGCCGTGATCGTGTTCCTCTCATTGCTTTTTGCGCTTTTGGATGAGCTTGACGACCGTTTATCAACAGAACGGTTGTATAAACAAGAGAAAACTGCACATACTGACTCCGTAACCCCAAAAACAAAAAAGGAGTGCAGTAATCATGCAGAACAATCAGAACAACCAGAACAAGAATCAGCAGAACAACCAGAATCAGAACAACCAGAATCAGAACAACCAGAATAAGAACCAGCAGAACCAGAACAATCAGAACAAGAATCAGCAGAACAATCAGAATCAGAACAACCAGAACAATCGCTGATCGCGCCCTCCTGCGGGAGGGTACATAGCCTGAAAGGGGGCAACGGGATGTTTGAAATCGACCGTATACCGCAAAGCGTCAAGCAAGCGCTCAAGGACCGAGACGTACCGATCGAGTCGGTTCGTCTTGCCGCGCATGCCGATCGCACGCAAGCCCAAGCTGTCGGTGACGTGTATCTGTTTGCGAGCGACAAAGAGCTCATGCTTCTGCTTGGCACGTGGACGCAATCGGAATCCCTACATACACAATTTCAGGAAACCGGGTTTGAAAGTATCCCCATTTGTACGCTTCACGATTTTCACGTCGAGGAACTGCTTTCGGCAGGCCGCCTTGTGGCGCGCCGCCGCGATGGGGAAAGCGATTCTCCGGTCCTTTTGGCATGCTTTACGAATTTCTGCAAGGAATCCATGTTCCTCTTTTCTAAATATGCGGAAAAGCTTTCAGGGGGCGAGGAGATAGAGATCGACCCCAAGGACGATCCGTTCGCCAAATGCTGTCCCAAATGCGGACTGCGCTATCCGGATCTGAACCGCAAGGTTTGTCCCCATTGCATGGAAAAAGGGAAGCTGTTCCGCCGCTTTTCCGTGTTTTTGGCGCGGTACAAGGGCGCGCTGATCCTCTCGGTTCTCTCCCTTGTGCTCCTGACCGCCACCAGTATTCTGGCGCCCTATCTTTCCAGCGGCTTTTTCTATGATGAGGTCATCAGCGAATACGGTGCGTTTGCGGGAAATCTTGTACTGGTCATCTTTTTGGTCGTTGCCACGGGACTGTTAAAAATGTTTTCCACCATGGTCAACAACTACGTTACCTCTGTGATTGCAGCAAAGGTCGTTTTTGACCTGAAAAAGACCATTTTTGCGGCGATCGAGCGCCTCTCGCTCAGCTTTTTTACGTGCAGACAAACAGGGGGACTGATGACGCAGGTTAACGAGGACGCGAATACGATCTACACCTTTTTCTGCGATTCGCTTCCGTATCTGCTCATCAATATCGTGCAGGTTATCGTTTTGTCGGTCCTGCTCTTTACCATTCAACCCTTTTTGGCGCTTTTGTCGCTTGTTACCGTTCCGATCTTCCTGATCCTGATGCGCTATCTGATCCGTCGCTTGCGCATGTATCACGCGCGGCGTTATTCCAACTCACGTCGCATGAACGGATTCCTCGCGGACGTGTTCTCGGGTATGCGCGTGGTCAAGGCGTTTTCCAAGGAGAACGAGGAGATCAAGCGCTTTACGCAGCAAAACCGCTATTTGGCGGACAGCGAAAAAAAGCTTTCGCTTTATACAAACTATATGTGGCCCGTGGCGCATCAGCTCCTTTACGTTGGCAATATCGTAGCGTGGGGCGTGGGCGGCTATATGGTCATCAGCGGGCAGTTCAACCTGACCTACGGAATCCTTTTGACCTTTGTGACCTACATCAATATGATCTTTTCACCGCTTGAATATTTCGTGGTGTTCGTGGACCGCATGGCGGATTGCTCGAACGCGCTGCAGCGTTTGTTCGAGATCATGGACGCACAGCCCGAGGTGAGCGAAAAGGAATCTCCAGAGCGACCTGAGCAGCTTCTGGGTAGCGTAGAATTCGATCACGTGTCCTTCTCCTATCAAAAGGGGAAAAAGGTGATTGACGATGTCAGCTTTGACGTGCCGGACGGAGGGATCCTCGGCATTGTCGGGCACACGGGCGCGGGCAAGAGCACGCTGGCAAACCTCATCATGCGCATGTATGATGCCGAGGTGGGCGAGATCCGTATCGGGGGATACCCCGTCAAGGACTTGGAGCTTGCAACGCTGTATCGCCACGTGGCGATCGTTTCGCAGGAAACCTATCTGTTTGTCGGCACGATCCTTGATAACATCCGCTACGCGCGCCCCGAGGCGAGCTTTGAGGAGGTCGTTGAGGCGGCCAAATGCGCGGGTGCACACGACTTTATTATGAAGCTTCCCGACGCGTATCATACGCGCATCGGCTTTGGATATAAGGATCTGTCGGGCGGAGAGCGCCAACGCGTCTCCATTGCACGCGCGATCCTCAAAAATCCTAAAATTCTGATCCTTGACGAAGCAACTGCCGCGATGGACACGGGCACGGAGCGCCGCATTCAGGAGGCGCTTGCGGAGCTTGTCAAGGGAAAGACCACCATTATGATCGCGCACCGCTTGTCTACTCTGCGCGACGCGGACGAGCTGGTCGTTATTGAGCACGGCCGCGTTGTGGAGCGCGGCACACACCGCGCGCTGCTTGAGATCGAGGACGGTGTTTACAAAAAGCTGTATACCCTGCAGGAAGAAGCACTCAAGAGCGCAGGGATTGCCGAGTAAGGAGGGGAGAGCATGAGAGAGCACGGAAAAAACGCCCATGGGGGCGAGGAAAAAAAGGTGCGCACGCTGGCGGAGCTTTCGGTAACGGTATGGCTGACGCCCGAAAACGCGACCTTCTTTATGAAAAATCAGTTTCTCTATATCCGCTACGGTGAAGCCGAGGTGCGCGCGCAGCTCTACCGACAGTTCCCGTTTGAATCGGAATGGGAATTTATCTCGGTGATGAACGAGGAGCAGGAGGAGATCGGGATCATCCGCAACGTGTCGCAGTTTGATGCGGAGACCGAGAATCTTTTGCGGGATGAATTGCGCCGCCGCTATTATGCGCCCGTGATCGAGCGCGTTATCAGCGTCAAGGAGCGCTACGGCTTTTCCTACTGGAAGGTACATACTCCCGAGGGGGACGTCTCCTTTACGCTGCACGATACCTATCGCTCGATCATCCATGCGGGGCAGAACCGCCTGATCCTGCTTGACGTTAACGGCAACCGCTTTGAGATCCCCGACGCCTTGGCGCTGGATCGCAAGAGCTACAAAAAGATCGAGCTGTATCTATAAGGAGGCGGCGTGTGAACGGATTTCAAAAAAAGCTTTTTGAAAAAGCGAAAACGCTGGATCCCGCATTGAGCGAGGAGGATTTCGTCGATCTGCTTTTGTCAGACCTTGACCCGCTCCAACCGCAGGCGCGCGTGCAGGATTTCACGCTCCTGACGCGAGACGGGCTTTGCGTGTACCGTGACGGGGAGCGGATTTTGTTCGAGCCGATTGACGGGATCGAGCGATTGAACGTGATCAACGGTGTCGGGTGTGTGTTCGTGGAGCTGGTGCGCCGCGACGGCGAGCACGTGCGAATGGCACGCGCGGACAACCGACGACAGTCAAGCGTTGCGCAATCGGTCAAGCGAATGAATCATTATCTGCGGCATGGCAGTACGGATTTTTCAAAGATAAAATTTAGCGGCGGGCAATGCCCACGGTGTGGCAAGCCCTATCCGCGCGGCTCACACACCTGCCCGCGGTGTACCTCCAAGAAAAAGGCACTGCGGCGTCTTTTGGGGCTTGCCATGCGCGAAAAATGGCGCATTGCGGCATCTGTGGTTTTCTTCTTTGTGGGGACGCTTGTCAGCCTTGTGACCCCGATCATCAATCGCGTCATGGTGGACGATTACATCCAAAACACGGGGGACCGTGCTCTGACGCGGGTTTTCTTTATCGGCTTTGTCAGCGTGGTGCTTTCCATGCTGGTGGCGAATATTCTCAAGCGCCTGATCAATATGGGGCGCGGCTATTTTCTGGCGATCGCGGGCAACAACCTGATCGTGCGTCTGCGCGACACGGTCTTTGCCAAGATCCAGCAGCTTTCCATTTCCAGCATTTCCGAACGAACCTCGGGAGAGCTTATGAAGCGCGTCAACAGTGACACGCGTGTGATCAAGCAATTCCTGATCGACCACCTGCCAAGCCTTGTGGAGCAGATGCTCTTGCTTTTGGCGGTCGGTGCTTACGTGTTTGTGGTGGATTGGCGCGTAGCACTCCTGATCCTAATCCCCGCACCCTTCGTAGCTCTTGCCTTCCGCATGTTCTGGCGCTTTATGCGCGGGCTCTTTCAACGCCGTTGGCAGATCAACTCCGAGACAAACGCCGTTTTGCACGACATCTTCTCGGGCATCCGTGTGGTCAAATCCTACGGCATGGAAAAGCGAGAGGAGAAGCGCTTCGTCGGCATGGCGGCGGCAGAGCGTGCGGCACAGCTGCGGATTGAGCGCTTTTGGGCGATCCTGATGCCGCTTTTACGCTTCCTGATGGGCATCGGTGAATATATCCTGCTCTTTTACGTGGGCACGCAAATGCTCAAGGGGCAGATGACTGCGGGTGAAATGGCGCAGTTTTCCGCTTACGCGGGGATGATCTTCGGCCCGATGTCGGCGCTGATGAACTTCCCGCGGCAGTTTATGCACATGATGACCTCTCTCACGCGCGTTTATGAGATTATGGACGAGGAGATCGACATTGCAGACGGAGCTTCCAAGGAAGCCAAGCCCTTTGAGGGCTATATTGACCTTAACAACGTTTCCTTCGGCTACGATGACGCGCGCGAGGTGCTTCGCGGAATCGACCTGCATATTCGCCCGGGCGAGTTTATTGGATTGGTCGGTAAATCGGGCGTTGGAAAATCCACGCTGATCAACCTGATTATGCGTATGTACGACGTGGACGAGGGCTCGATCTGTATTGACGGTGAGGATATCCGCAACATTCCGCAGGAGGAGCTGCGATCGCAGATGGGCGTGGTGTTGCAGGAAAATTTCCTTTTCACGGGCTCGGTCTGGCAGAATTTGACCTATGCAAAGCCAAACGCCACGCGCGAGGAGGTCATTCAAGCCGCCAAAACTGCGGGCGCGCATGAGTTTATCATCCGCCTGCCCGACGGCTACAACACCTACGTTGGCGAAAAGGGGCATACGCTTTCGGGCGGTGAGCGCCAGCGCATCTCGATCGCGCGCGCGCTGCTGCACGACCCTAAAATCTTGATTTTGGACGAGGCGACGGCATCCTTGGATACCGAAACCGAAAAGCTGATTCAGGATGCGCTGGCGGCGTTGTCGGCAGGTCGCACGACCATTGCGATCGCGCATCGACTGTCCACGCTCCGCAACGCAACGCGACTTGTGGTCTTGGATAAGGGCGAAATTGCTGAGGTCGGCACGCACGACGAGCTGATGGAGCGCGAGGGCATCTATTACGGCCTTGTCATGGCTCAGCGTGAAATGTCGAGGATTGGGTAAAGAACGTGGGGAGGAGGGAACCTTCTTGAGGAGAAGGTTCCCTCCTCCCCACACCCCTCCACCCTCCAAGACCTTTGCAAAAGGGCACGCCCCGAGCGTTTGTGTCTTAACAACACAAACGCTCGGGGCGTGTGCGCTTCTGCGAAGCGCATTTCGGGTTAGGGGTATTTTTTTATCAACGGTAAACCAACCTTGTGGAGCACTTGGGATGTGGGGCCCAAGTGCTATCGGGAGTATCTTTCCGTCGGTGTACTAAACTTTCCGACACAGTAAGCGCTGCACTGTACGAGCGAACTTTCACCACGCACTAACAAAAGAGGGCGCACCATGTTGTGCGCCCTTGCTTGGGAATGCTATAACCCGTTTGGTGAAAGTTCTTGAAAGGGGTGTGGGGAAAACTTCTTTCAAGAAGTTTTCCCCACAAAAACTCACACTATTTTACTCACTTCTGAGCGCCTCAACGGGGTTCCGCTTCGCGGCGAAGCGAGAGGGGAAGAGGCCTGCGATGAAGGTCAGGATCATGCTGATAGCCACGAGCACGATCGCGCCGACAACGGGCAGGGTTGCCTTGAGGTTGGGGATTCCCGTGAGCGAGAAGAGAATGATATTGATAATGATATTGAAGAACAGGGTTACAAGGATACCGATCATACCGGCTACAAATCCGACGATCAGGGTTTCGGCGTTGAACACGCGGCTGACGTCGCGCTTGGAAGCACCGATTGAGCGCAAAATACCGATTTCCTTGGTTCTTTCCAGCACCGAGATATAAGTGATAATGCCGATCATGATCGAGGAAACGATCAGGGAAATGGCAACGAACGCGATGAGCACGTAGGTGATTGCGTTGAGAACGGTGGTGATTGAGGACATGAGAAGCCCTACGTAGTCGGTGTATTCGATCTTCTTATCCTCGTCGACGGAATCGTTGTATTCCTTGATCAACGCGGCGATCTCGTCCTTGTTTTCAAAGCTGGACGCATAGAGATAGATGCTGACGGGATTCGCTTCATCTACGTCGCCAAGCAGATAGAGGTTGGTATCGTAGCTGGAGTCGGAGAATACGCGCGGCACACCGTCTTGCTCGTAAAGCACCGCCATTTGCGTGTCGTCAAGCGTTGCGGCAACCTGCAGGGCGGTAGCACCTGTTTGAGCGAACACCTGCTCGGAGAGCTCCTGCTGAACCGCAAGCGTTGCCGCCGCGGTGATGAAATACGCTTTGAGCTCGGGCGTCGAGAGCACCAGCTCGGGTGTGATACCCGCGGGGATCTCCATGCCCATCGAGGGGGCGAGTGCGAGCAGTTGCTCGACCATAGGGGTCAATTCCGCGTCGCTCATCTGTGAGAGCTGTGCGCTTGCCGCATTGACTGCCTCGGGGGTGATGAGCACGGTCATCAGGAACATCTGTGCCTGCTCCTCGGGGAGTGTCGCGAGATATTCCATCACGACCTCGCGCTTGCGCTCGGGCGAAACCTCACTCGTAGCAAAGTATTTACCGGTGAAAATATCGATGGCAGGATTGGCTTTTTGCAGATTGAGCAGAGTGCTGTCCTTGGTGCGCTTAAGAACGAGGTCTGCCAGCGCCGAGGTGTAGCCGATGCTACCCGCGGTCAGGGTCGCGGCGGTCGTGCCTTCCTTGGGGCGCACGATACCGACAACGCGCAGCTTGATCGAATCCGCATCATCGTAAAGCGTGTTGCGTCCGTCTGCCGTATCGGTCAGATCAGAGTAGCCATTGCCGTCGGGCGCATACGCGTCGGAGGCCAGAACCAAACGAAATTCCATGTCGCGGATCTCGTCAAAGCTCCAGGTTTCGCGGTCGGTGGATACCTGCTCGCCCTTTACGGCGGCATTCCAAAGCTGCAGCATCTCATCCTTGGTGCGAAGACCCAGCGCGTAGAGCGAAAGGTCGCTTAATTCATTGTTTTCGCTGACGACCAGCACGACCTCGTTAGCGGCGGTCGGCCAGCGGCTACCGCTGTCTACAAGCTCATATTGCTCCTTGAGCACGTCGTTGACAAGCGAATCGCTGTTTTTGTCCAAGGGCTCAAGCATCTCGGTCCAAACGTCCATGCCGCCCATCATGCTCATGCTGCCGCTCATGTCTCCCATGGAGGAGCCGTTGAGCATCGCGTCGCTCATCCATCCAAAGAGGTCGGATTTGACGACGCTGCCGTTCTTGTCCTTAACAAGCACGGTCCAGTTGAAGTTGTATGCGTACTGCACGGCGGTCAGATATTCGTCGAATTTTTTAGAGTCCTCCAAATGCTTTTTAAAGGAGGCTAGATCGTTCTTGGTGCTTCCCGCAGAGCCCATCGCGTTGACAAGGTCGGCAAGGATCGTGCTTTCGTAGACCTTGTCCTTGTCGTGCTTGGTCGCGTTTTCCTGCTTTTCCATCAGCGTGGTCATCACGGCGGCAAAGTCCATGGTCTCGGCATGAAGCTCGAGCGGGTAGCCCGCCAGCGTATCGCGCTGAACGGCATTGATATAGTTGTTGACACCCGTGGAGACCGACAGGATCAGCGCAATGCCGATGATACCGATTGATCCCGCAAAGGAGGTCATAAAGGTGCGTCCTTTTTTGGTTAAGAGGTTATTGAGCGAGAGGGAAAGCGCCGTGAAAAAGGACATGGACTTCTTCTTTTTCTTTTTCACCGCCTTTTTCTCGGCTTGTACGTTCGGCGCCACCTCGTCCCGATGTGCAGGAGTCGGCTCTGCGCTTTCATCCTCACCGTGATAAGGATTGGAATCGTCCACAATGTGACCGTCGAGCACGCTGATGATACGGTTGGAATAATCATGTGCGAGGTCGGGGTTGTGCGTGACCATGATGATCAGCTTTTTGTGCGAGATCTCGCGCAGAATATCCATGATCTGCACGCTGGTCTGCGTGTCAAGCGCGCCCGTCGGCTCGTCGGCAAGCAGAATGTCGGGGTCATTGACCAAAGCGCGCGCGATTGCGACACGCTGCATCTGTCCGCCCGAGAGCTGATTGGGCTTTTTGTTCAGCTGATCTCCAAGTCCCACGTCGGTCAATGCCTTTGCGGCTCTCTCGCGACGCTCCTTTTTGGAAATGCCCGAAAGCGTCAGCGCCAACTCTACGTTGGCAAGCACCGTCTGGTGGGGGATCAGATTGTAGCTTTGGAACACAAAGCCGATGGAGTGGTTGCGGTAGGTATCCCAATCTGCGTCACGGTATTCCTTTGTGGACGTGCCGTCTATGATCAGGTCACCGCTGGTGTATTGGTCAAGGCCTCCGATGATGTTCAGGAGCGTGGTCTTTCCGCATCCCGAGGGCCCCAGAATCGAAACGAACTCGTGGCGGCGGAACTGCAGCGTAATGCCGTCCAGCGCGCGGACCGACGTGTCGCCCGTTTTGTAATCCTTTACAATTTGTCTCAGTTCAAGCAATTTGGTGCCTCCCAAAAGAAAATGATTGCAATTTTAGCATAGTTTTTTTAAGTTAATGTTAATACACGGTGATGAAATGGTGATTTTTGAAAATTATTCCGCAAATTGGCTATTGTAGAGGTGATGATAGAAGCCCCCCAGCGCCAGCAGCTCGCGATGCGTGCCTTGCTCCACGATCTTTCCGTCGCGCATGACAAGGATCACGTCTGCGGACTCAATGGTGGAGAGGCGGTGTGCCACGATAAAGGAGGTGCGTCCTTGCATCATGGTGGCAAACGCGTTCTGGATCTTCAGCTCCATACGGGTGTCGATCGAGGAGGTTGCCTCGTCAAGGATCAGCATAGGCGGGAGCGCGAGCATCACGCGGGTGATGCAAAGCAGCTGCTTTTGCCCTTGAGACAGCGTGCCGCCGTTTTCGCCAAGCACCGTGTCGTAGCCTTGTGGCAGGCGCTTGATAAAGGAGTGCGCGTGCGACGCCTTTGCGGCGGCGTTCATTTCCTCGTCGGAGGCATCCGGCCGCCCCATACAAATGTTTTCGCGCACGGTTGCATTTCGCAGCCACGTGTCCTGAAGCACCATGCCCCAGTTGGCGCGAAGCGACGAGCGCGTTATGTCGCGGATATCGGTGCCGCTGACCGAAACGCTACCCTCGTTTACGTCGTAAAAGCGCATGAGCAGGTTGATCAGCGTGGTCTTTCCGCAGCCCGTGGGTCCAACAATTGCCACACGCTGGCCGGGGTGGACGGTGAGGTTGAGATCACGGATCAGGTCGCGCTCGGGGGTGTAGGAGAACGCCACGTTTTCAAGTGTCACTCTGCCGTCAGCCTCCAAAAGCACCCGTGCGTCGGGCGCGTCTGCGGGGATCTCGGGCTCGTCAAGCAGCGCAAACACCCTGCCCGCACACGCAAGCGCGTTCTGGAGCTCGGCAAACACCCCCGAGATCTCGTTGAAGGGCTTAGTGTACTGGTTGGCGTAATTGAGAAATACCGAAAGAGTACCCACCGTAAACCCGGTCGGTGATGTGATGCAAAGGAACGCGCCGACAAGTGCCACGCCCGCGTACACGAGATTGTTCACGAATCGCGTGGAGGGGTTGGTAATGGAGGAGAAGAAGGTTGCGCGTAAGGCGCATTTGCCAAGGCGCTCGTTGATCTTGTTGAATTTTCCGATCGACTCGTCCTCGTGCGAGAAGGCCACGATCAGCTTGTGGTTGCCAATATATTCGTCGATCATCGAGGTCTGCTCTGCGCGGGTCTTGGATTGCAGCGTAAACAATGCATGCGTGCGCTTTGCGATGAATGCGGCTACAAAGAGCGAGAGCGGTGTGACCAGAAGCACGACCAGGGCGATCTGCCACTTGATGGTGAGCATGATCACAAGCGTGCCGAGAATGGTGAGCAGTCCCGTGAAGAACTGCGCAAAGCCGAGCAGCAGACCGTCGGTGAACTGATCGACGTCCGAGATCATACGGCTGACGGTGTCGCCCGTCGGGTGGCTGTCAAGATAGGAAAGAGGCAGGCGCTGGAGCTTTTCAAAGGACTCGCGGCGCAGTCTGCGTACGATCCCGTAGGTGATGCGGTTATTGATGACGTTCATGACCCATTGGCAAAGCGCGCCGATGAGCGTGCAGATGCCGATCTGCGCGGCGATCTTCAACACGCCCTTCCAATTTACGTCACCCTTGCCGACGATTTCGTCGATGGCAAGACCCGTCAGCAGCGGCACGATCAGGGTCAGTGCCACGCCTACGGCGGCGAGCAGAAGCGAGAAAACAAGCGCGATGCGATAGTGCTTAAGGCCCTTGAGCACGCGGAAGAAGGTCTTTTTGTCAAACGAATGCTTTTTCTTCGTCATGCCTCATCGCCCCCTCTCTTGTACTGCGATTCGTGGATCTCGCGGTAGACCTCGCAAGAGGTGAGAAGCGTGTCGTGTGTGCCGATCCCGACCAGCTCACCGTCCTCCATGACAAGGATCACGTCGGCGTGACGGATCGAGGAGGTGCGTTGGGAGATGAGGAAGGTCGTGGGCTTGTGGGGGAGGGTCTTGAGAGACGCGCGCAGGGCGGCATCGGTCGCATAGTCAAGCGCCGAGGAGCTGTCGTCAAGGATCAAGATTTCCGCCCGACGAACCAGCGCGCGCGCAATGGTCAGGCGTTGGCGCTGACCGCCCGAAAAGTTTTTGCCGCCTTGAGAGACGGGTGCATCAAGCCCCTGTGGCTTTTCCATTACAAAATCCTTTGCTTGCGCACATGCCAATGCGTCCGTCAGCTCCTCGTCGGTGGCATTTGCGTTGCCCCAGAGAAGATTGGAGCGCACGGTGCCCTCGACAAGCGCCGCCTTTTGCGGTACAATGGCGATGCGCTCGCGCAGATCCTCTACGTCATAGCTGCGTACGTCGCGGCCGTTTACCAGAACGCGCCCTTTGTCAGCATCATAAAAGCGTGGGATGAGATTGACAAGAGAGGTTTTTCCCGAGCCCGTTGAGCCGATCACACCGACCGTGGCACCCTTGGGAATCGAAAAAGAGATGCTTGAAAGCGTTTCCGTCGCGTTGCCGCCATAGGTCAGGGAAACGTTTTCAAAGGTTACGGCATCGTCGCTGCTAATAGCATCGGTGAATGCTTCCACAGGCATTCCGATGGGTGTGTCAAAGACCTGTTGGATGCGGTCGGCGGATGCCAACGCCTTGTTGACCGTAAAAATGGTGGTTGCGAATTTGACCAGCTCCACAAGGATCTGTGCCATGTAGTTCGTCATTGCAACGACGTCGCCCTGCGTCATATCCCCGATCTCGACCAGATGCGCGCCCGAGAGGAGCAACGCGATCACGCCCGCGTTGACCACCACAAGCGTCAAGGGGTTCATCAGCGCGGCAATTCTGCCGACAAAATTCTGAATGCGGTTGTGAGATTCGTTGATCTCGTTAAAGCGATCGATCTCCTCGTTTTCCTTACGGAACGCACGGATCACGCGTGCGCCGTACAGATTTTCGCGCGTCGTCTGCGTAACACCGTCAAGGTTTTTTTGCACCTTTTTGTAAAGCGGAATGCTGCCGATCATGATCGAAAAGACGATTGCCGCCAGCACGGGAATGACGATTGCAAAGATCCACGCACTTTTAGCATTGACCGTAAACGCCATGATCATTGCACCAAAGACGATAATGGGGGAGCGCAAAAGCAGGCGGAGCGTGAAGTTGATGCCTGATTGGACCTGGTTGACGTCGCCCGTCATGCGTGTGACCAGCGTGGACGTGCCGATGCGGTCAGTGTCCGAATAAGAAAACTGTTGGATATGCCCAAACAGATCGCGACGCAGGTCGGTGGCAAAGCCGACTGCCGCGCGCGCGGCGAAATATTGCGCGATCAGGGCACAGGAGAGCCCCACCACGGCAAAGCCGACAAGCACGCCGCACATGCCGCCCACGTATCCCATGTCCCCGTCGGCAATGCCGCGGTCGATGATCAGCTTGACCACGATCGGCACGAGCAGATCGAACACGGCCTCAAGGAGCTTGAACAAGGGGCTCATGATACTCTCGCGCCGATAGGGCTTGAGATATTTCAAAAGCTTTTTCATGTAAAAAATCGAATCCTTTCAGATGATCGTTTTATAACCTTATTATTATACCTTTGTTTTGTTACATTTTGAAAAACAAACCGTGAATACATGGTGAACGATAATCGGTAGGGTTCAAAAAAAGCAAAAAACGCCGCACCGATGCGGTGCGGCGGGTAGGGTTCAGCGTTTTCTCGGTTTTTTCTTTGGTGTGCGGCGCAATCCCAAGTATGCTCCCGCTACCGATAAAAGGATCACGCCCGCGTGTAAAAGGCAGGAGACGAGTGCGGAATAGGCGGATGCGTGCTTTGCGAAAAAGAGGGAAAGCAGGAGCATCAGCGCCATCAAAGCGCTCCCGTTGATCAGTCCGCACAAAAGCGCGCTTTGCCCGTGCATGCGCGAGACGGTAAAGCCACCGATCAGCGCGGTCAGTGCCGCCGCGACAAGCCCCGAAGGGCGGATCATAGGGGAAGGGTTCGGGGAAAAGTAGAGCGCCAGCGAAAGTGCCAGAAGCAACAAAAATCCAACACCGACGGTCACGGCAAAGCCTTTGAGAATGGTGCGCACGGGTGGGAGAGGTGCTTTTTCGCTCTCTTTTGTGCGCGTGTGCCGTGCGGGGCGCTTTTTGTAGGCCGTTCGATTCATGATAAAAAACCTCCGTTGGAAGATGCTGGTTCAACATATTCCAACGGAGATCTTTTTATGCATGAATTTTAAGCGTCTGCGTCCTCGGCCTTGACGTCAACATGTGCGACGGACGTTTTGAGGATGCGGATCTTGGTGCGCTCGTGAGAGGTCTCGATCACGCAGGTCTCGTCCTTGATGCTGACGATTTTGCCGATGATGCCGCCCGTAGTGGTGATCTCGTCACCCACGGTCAGCGCGTTGCGCATATCGTTTTGCTCCTTTTGACGCTTTTTTTCGCTGCGGCTCGTGAAAAAGAACATTGCTACGAGGCCGACGAGCATGATACCTGTTACGGCGAGTTCCATAAATAAATATCCTCCGTGTTTTGCATAATCGCAAACAGTATACCCGTTTTGGAAAAAATATACAAGGTCTAAATTGTAAACATTTTCTGAACGCTCGGCTTTTTTTAGGATTTTAAAGAAAAAAAGCGTAAAAACTTGCATTTTGGCAGGGGGTGTGGTATACTATAAGCAATATTGGGAAAGGACTTTGATATATGGCAAGGCTTGCATATCTGCCTGCGGGCAGAGTGATCAATACACACGGCTTCCGTGGCACCGTGAAGCTGGAATCCTGGTGCGATTCGCCCGAAATTTTAGCGGAGCTTGCGTGCGTTTACGTGAAGGATCAGGACGGCTATCGCGCCATTCGCGTGCGCCATGCGTCGGTTTTCAAGCAGTTTGTGCTGATGGACCTGGAGGGCGTGGAGGGCGAGGAGGCGGCAAACCGCATGCGCGGCACGGAGGTGTTTGCGTTGCGCGAGGATCTTCCTCTTGAGGCGGGGGATTACTTTATTCTTGACCTTCTGGGTCTGCCCGTGCGCCATGCCGACAGCGGCGAGGTGCTGGGAGAATTGAAGGATATCAACACCGCGTCGGCGCGCGATTTGTATATTGTCAAAACACCGTCGGGGGAGTATATGATCCCCGCAGTTCCCGAATTGATTGTCAGAATTGATCCCGACGACGCGATCTATGTCCGCCCGATCCCGGGACTTTTGGGGGAGGCCGAAAGCGTATGAGATTTGATATTATGACGCTTTTTCCCGACCTTGTGGATACCGTGCTTGGCGAGAGCATTATCGGGCGCGCGCAAAAAAGCGGTGCCATTACGGTGAAAACGCACAACATCCGCGATTATTCCGAGGATAAGCACCGCCGCGTGGATGACACGCCCTACGGCGGTGGAAAGGGAATGCTGATGATGGCGCCCCCCATTTATAATTGCTATAGCGCGATTTTGCGTATGCAGGCCGAGGAGGGCTTTATCACCGACCGCCGCCGCGTGATCTATCTTTCCCCCACGGGAAAGGTGCTCAATCAAAAAAAAGCGGCGGAGCTTGCCGAGAATTATGACAACCTGATCCTGCTTTGCGGTCACTACGAGGGTGTGGACCGACGCATTGTGGATGAGATCGTGGACGAGGAGCTCTCGATCGGGGACTTCGTGCTGACGGGCGGTGAGATCCCCGCGTGCATTCTGACCGACTGCGTGGCGCGATTGCTTGACGGTGTGCTTTCCGACGCGGAGTGCTACGAAAAGGAGAGCATTTCCTCGGGGCTTTTGGAGTATCCGCAGTATACGCGCCCCTACGAATTTCACGGCGTTAAGGTGCCCGACGTGCTCATCTCGGGCCATCACGCCAATATCGACCGCTGGCGCGACGAGCAGGCACACGAGCTGACCGAGCGCTTGCGCCCCGACCTTCTGGAAGAAAAATCTTAAAAATCGCCTCCTACATAACCTGTTGTGTGGGAGGCTTTTTATGTCGAAAACGAAGGACGTATGCGCGTTTTTTCGCAAAAATCGGGTCATCGAACGCGCTCTTTGCGCGCTTTTGCTCCTGTTTCCCATCCTGCACGCGCTGCCGCATCCCACCTATCTTGTCGGCGGCGCCGCGGTGTTCCTTTTTGTGGGGTATGTGTTGACATACGGTGCTATAGAGCTTTTGCCGCGGGAGTGGGATGAGTGGCTTGCTTGGAGCCTTTGCGGTTTGCTTCTGCTATACGGCTTTTTGGGATATGGCACGGTGCTGGCAGGCTGTGGCGCGGCACTCCTTTTGGCGACCTATTTCCCCGTGCGTGCGCTGCTTGCCGAGCGGCGCGTCCTTCAAAATCTGCGTTTTTTTGCCGGCCTTGGTGCTTTTGTGCCCTCGCTTTACGGGATCGGTCAGTATTTCTTCGGGGCGCTTGAGGTGAAATGGGTGGATCTGCGGCTGTTTTCGGACATCGGCGGTCGCGTGACCTCTTTTTTTGATAACCCCAACGTTTTGGCGATCTATCTCCTGTTTTGCTTTCCGTTGGCGCTTGGCGGCGCATTCGATCGGTCGGAACGATTGCTTTTTCGATCCGTTTGCGCCGCGAGCGCGGTTCTGATCCTTTTTTGTACCGTTCTGACCTGGACGCGTGGCGCGTGGCTCGGAATGCTCTTGCAGGGGACACTTTTTTTGGTGCTTCACAGCAAGCGTACACGTCGGGCGTTGTTGCTTTTTCCGCTGTTTTTTGTTCTTTCCGCCGCGCTTTTGCCGCCGCAGGTGCTCCGACGCTTTTTGAGCATCGGAAACCTTACGGAGTCCTCAAACCGATACCGCATCCACACCTGGCGCGGTGTGCTCCGCATGATCGCAGCCCATCCTCTTGGCATTGGTGTGGGGGAGACCGCCTTTCGACGGGTCTATCCCCCGTATGCCCTTATGGGAACCGAGACCGTGATGCATGCGCACAGCGTTTTTTTGCAGGTGACGTGCGAAACGGGTGTGATCGGTGGCGCGGTGCTTCTTTTGTGGTGTATTTCTACGGTGTGGCGAGGGCGCAAAAGCGAGCGGATCCTTCCCATGGCGGGACTGTTGGTAATGGGCCTGTTCGACCACCTCTGGTATGCCCCCGGTATGGCACTTTTGTTTGCGTGTGCCATGGCAATTGCGGCCGCGGAACCACAAAACGGCAGGGAACGACAAGAAAATGTATGTATTTTGCACGAAAAACTTTGACGGATGTTGTAAAAATTACACGGATTGACTATTGATTTTCAAAAAAAATTTTGCTATACTATTATTGGATAGTATTAACCGAAGCTCCAAATAGGAACGCTTGGGTAACATTTTGAAGATAGGGAGCGAAACGATATGATTTCACGCGACATCGTTATCACCAATACAAGCGGACTGCACGCGCGTCCCGCAACGTTTTTTATTCAGAAGGCAAACACCTATAAGTCTGCTATCTGGATCGAAAAGGACGACCGCAAGGTCAACGCGAAGAGCCTGTTGGGCGTTTTGTCCTTGGGAATCGCCAAGGATATGACCATCACGCTGATCGCGGATGGGCAGGACGAAAATGCCGCAATTTCGGGTCTTTCCGAATTGATCGACAGCGGTTTTTCCGAGCTCTGAATCAAAAAAGACAGATAAGCATAGGCGGTGTGCCGGGGGAAACGCAATAGCTCCTGCGGTGCGCCGCCTTTGTTCACGAAAGGGGGAGTATACGTGGCTGCAAATGAGGAAACCGTCAAGCGATTGCTGGAAAAAGCAAACACTCTGCCGCTGTCGTCGGGCGTGTATATCATGCGCAACAAGAGCGGAAAGGTCATTTACGTCGGCAAGTCGCGCAAGCTGAAGAACCGCGTGTCACAGTACTTCCAGAACGGTGAAAAGAACGTCAAAACGGCGAGAATGGTCGCTTCCGTGCACGATTTCGACTATTACCTTTGCGACAACGAGATGGAAGCGCTGTCCTTGGAAAACACGCTGATCAAGCAGTATACCCCCAAGTACAATATCCGTCTCAAGGACGCCAAATCCTACCCGTATATCAAGCTGGCGCAGGGAGACTATCCGCGCCCCGTGTTTACGCGTCGGCGCGACTCGGACAAGGCAAAATATTTCGGCCCCTATTCGGGCTCGGGCACGGCGTACGCGTTGATCGAGCTGATCTCGCGCTCCTTGTCGCTCCCCACCTGCTCACGCGTCTTTCCGCGCGACATCGGTAAGGGAAGGCCTTGTATCAATTATCAGATCGGGCGTTGCTGTGGCGTTTGCACGGGCAAGGTCACGCCCGAGGAATACGGTGAGCGGATCCGCTTCGCGAGCGAGCTTCTCGGCGGTAAGGCGCGGGACGTGCGACGCGCATTGGAAGCGCAGATGTACGTATACGCCGAGGAGGAACGATACGAGGCGGCAGCGCGTTGTCGAGACACCATCGAGGCGCTTGACCGCGTCAATCAAAAGCAAAAGGTCGTGGCCTCACCCGATACCGAGCAGGACGTGATCGCGCTGTATTCCGATGATTTTTGCTCCTGTGTGTCGGTGTTTTACATTCGCGCGGGCGTTTTGCAGGATAAGGCGGACTTTTTATACGGTGCCGACAGTATCCTTGAGGCCGAGGACATGACCACGTTCCTTTGCGAGCATTATAAGGCGCGGGAATACGTTCCGCACAAGATCCTTTTGTCATTTCCCATGGAGGACGAGGACAGAGAGATGGTGTCCGCCTACCTTTCGGGTGTGTCGGGGCATAAGATCACGGTGCATACGCCCGTGCGCGGGGAATTGCGGACGCTTTGCGACATGGTGGAAAAGAACGCGGCCGAGCAGGCAAAGCGATATAAAACGGACAATGCCCAGACCGAGGGAACGCTGGCACGACTGGCGGCGCTCCTTTGCTTGGAGACCTACCCCGAGCGGATCGAGGCGTACGACATTTCCAACCTTGGTGCCGAGCACCTGACCGCGGGCATGATCGTGTGCGAAAACGGCAAATTCAACAAGGCCGACTATCGCACCTTTCGCATCCGATCGGTTACGGGAACCGACGACTATGCCTCCATGCGTGAGGCCCTTGGGCGTCGTTTGGAGCACCTACGTGACGGTGAGGGCTCGTTTTCGCGCCTGCCCGACCTGATCTTGCTCGACGGCGGACGCGGACACGTATCCACCGTACGAGGGCTCCTTGCCGAAATGGAGCTGGATATCCCCGTGTTCGGCATGGTGAAGGACGATTTTCACAAAACGCGTGCGCTCTGCACCGAAAACGAGGAGATCAGCATCGCGCGCGAGCAGGACGTGTTTTCCTTGATTTATCGCATTCAGGAGGAGGTTCACCGTTATACGGTGGGGCGGATGGAGAGCGCCAAGCGCAAAACGCTTACGACCTCGTCGCTCACGGCGATCGAGGGAATCGGTGACGCAAAGGCGAAAAAGCTTTTAGGCGCGTTTGGAGGCCTGCGCGGCCTTAAGGCAGCGAGCGAGGAGCAGATTGCCGCCGTTCGGGGGATTTCTCAAAAGGATGCCGCGGCCGTGCGCGCGTATTTGGACGCACGGGAAGAAGAAAAGAAAGGACGGATGAAAAAGCGATGATGCGGATCATTACGGGGCGCGCAAGAGGTACCAAGCTTGCAACCCTTGCGGGTGAGAACACCCGCCCGACGGCGGAGCGCACGAAGGAAGCCGTCTTTTCCATGCTGCGTGAGTATATTCCCGACGCAAGCGTGCTGGATCTGTTTGCGGGATCGGGGCAGATGGGGCTGGAGGCGCTCAGCCAAGGGGCGGCGCGCGCCGTATTTTGCGATTCCTCCAAGGAGGCCCTGGCGATGGTGCGCGCCAATGCGGAAAAAACGCATCTGATCGAGCAGTGCGAGCTTTTTCTGTCGGATGCGCGCACGCTGCTGCGCCGATTGAAGGGTCAAAAACGCTTTGACGTGGTGTTTTTGGATCCACCGTATGCCGCCTGCGCGATCCCCGCATGCCTTGAATTGCTGCTTTCCTGCGACCTTTTGGAAGCGGACGCGCGGATCGTTTGCGAAACGGCAAACGAGGCCGACGTGTTTGGCACGCGGCAGGAGCTTGCGGACTGCTTTGAGGTTTTGCGTGTGGCGCGCTACGGTGCCGCGCACATCACGGTTCTGACGCAAAAGGAGGGGAAGGCATGAGTCTGGCGATCATTCCGGGAAGCTTTGACCCGATGACCTTGGGGCATCTTGATATTGTAGCAGACGTTGCCGCCCGCTACGATGACGTGGTGGTCGCGGTGATGATCAACCCCGCCAAGCGCTATTGCTTCGATATGAAAACGCGCGTGCTGATCGCGCGGCGTACCGTTGCGGCATACCCAAACGTGCGTGTGATCGCGGACAGAGGGATGCTGATCGACCTGTTCGACAAGCTCCACGCAGACGCGGTCTGCAAGGGGTATCGCAACGCTGAGGATTACGAGTACGAGACGCGCATGGCGGAATGGAACCGCGCGCACAACCCGCGCTTTTACACGGAATTGATCCGTGCGAAGGAGGGACACGAGCTGATCAGTTCGACCGAGGTGCGCAGAATGATGGAGAGGGGAGAGGCGTTTGATGCCCTTGTGCATCCCGACGCGCTTCCGCTGATCCAAAGCGCGAAATCAACTTAAACGGAGGATAGAAATGGATTTGAGCAGCGTAAAGCGCTCGGCACTCACGGGCGCGCTTATTTACACCGTGTTCGGTGTTCCTGCGGGACTGCTTCTTTTGCTGGTTCCCACAAGCTTTTTGCTTTGGTTGGTATTTGTGATCATGGGGATTGTCACCGTGGTCAGCAACATTCCCGGTGTGATTATGGGGTTGATGTCTATTGGCCGCCCGTCGGGGATCCTCATGCTCGTTCTTTCGGCACTTTCGGTGATGCTTGGCGTGATGATGATCTTCTGGCACGAGGAGATTTTGATGATCGTCGTGGGAATTTACATGCTTCTGTTGCCGATCCTTTCCGTGATCCTTGCCAAGGACCACGGGGCACAGCTCAAGGCGGAGCTGCCAAAGCTCATCATCGGCCTTGTGCTTGTGATCCTGGGACCTGCGGGAACGATCGACGTTTTGTTTGACGTGGCCGGCTGGATCGTGATCGCCCTGAGCGTGATCTATCTTGTTACGGTGCTTTTGGGTGTTCGCAAGCTGCAAAACACGCCCGGCACACGTGTGTTTGTTGACCACGACGGTGACGGCACGATTGATGCCGTTTACGTAGACACCACGGGCGACGGTCGGGTGGACGCGTCCACTAAATATAAGGATCAAAAATGAGTCGGTTTAAAAAGCTTATTTCCAACACCGTTGTGATCGGAATCGGGACGTTTGCCTCAAAGCTTTTGGTCTTTTTGCTCATGCCCCTGTATACGGCGTGGCTTTCCACGTCGGATTTTGGCGCGGCGGAGCTGATCACAAGCGTGGCAAATTTCCTCATTCCAATCGCGTGCGTGGGGCTCAGCACGGGCATTTTCCGCTTTGCGGCGGAGCGCGACTGTGACTGTGAGGTGGTCTTTTCCTCAAGTCTTGCTCTGCTTGGCATCAGCTTAGCGGCGTTTTTGGCGCTCTCCCCGTTGCTTTTGCTGATCGAATACGTCCGCAAATACGTTTGGCTCATCGTTTTGTACGTACTGCTTGCCGACCTGCAAGCGGTTTGTGCGCACTACGTGCGCGCGATCGACCGCACCCCGCTTTTTGCGGCACAAGGCGTCTTGAATACGGTGCTGACGGTTGGTTGCAACGTGCTGTTTCTGTTTGTGCTTGGCATGGGCGTTATGGGATACGTGCTTTCGGTCGTGGTAGGGAATTTTTTGACCACCGTGTTCCTCTTTTTCAAGGCGCAGCTTTGGCGCGTGATCAAGCCGCGCAAGATTGATCGCGGTATGATGAAGGGGCTTTTGCGTTTCAGTCTCCCCCTGATCCCAACCACGCTCTGCTGGCTCATCACCGATCTTTCCGACAGAAGCATGGTCACGGCGATCTGTGGCTCCGCCGCCAACGGTATCTATTCGGCGGCGTATAAGATCCCCACGGTCGTCACGCTTGTGGCAAGCATTTTTTTGCAGGCGTGGCAGTTTTCAGCCATTGCCGAGGAAAGCGACGAGCAGGAGCGCGGGCGCTTTTATGCAAGCGTATTCGGCGGCTACCTCTCTCTCGTTATGATCGGCGCGGCGGGATTGATCCTGATCTCTCCCTATCTTACGAAAATTCTGCTTGCGGACAGCTATTTCGGCGCGTGGCGTTATATGCCCACTTTGCTTTGCGCGGCGGCATTGGAAGCGATCGTGTCCTTCCTCGCAAGCGTTTATCTTGTCAAAAAGAAAAGCATGCATTCCTTTATAACGGCTCTTTTTGGGGCGGCTTCAAATATCCTCTTGAATCTCGTGCTGATCCCCGTGATGGGGCCTCTCGGCGCGGCGGTGGCAACGCTTGCAAGCTACGCGATTGTAATGATCGCAAGACTGTGGGACACGCAGCGCTTGCTGCGCTTCCGCTTGTACCTGCCTCGCTTGCTCGTAAGTGTGGTGCTTTTGGGCGCGCTTTGCGCGGTCATGACCGTAGAAGCGATTGACGGCAGATTCTGGTGGGCGCTGGGGTTGACGGCGGCGATGGTCGCACTCAACGCACCTTCCTTGATCCGCGCGGTGTTCGGTATGATCCGCGCAAGAAAAAAAGCATAAAAGAGAGCCGCGCGGTCGCGCGGCTCTTCTGATTTGCCAAGCGTATCAAGCGCGTCCACGGGATTTGCCTTGCCGTAGCCGATCAGGTTTGCGGGGTCGAGGTTGATGCCGAGGTTGTCAAGACCGATGTCCTGAATGGCGCGTGCGAGCGTGATGGGCGTTTCCTGTCTCGTTTCAAAGAGGAAATACTGACCGTTATCCTTTGCATAGGACGCGACCTCGCGCAGGGCATAGATCAAGCCGTGATACTTTTCGGTGGTGGGATCCTCGGGAATAAAGCCCGCGTGCGTAGCGATCTGTCCCACGCCCAGCTTCTTTGCAAAGTCCGAGCCCGCCTTCAGGTCAAGAATGCGCTGGAAGCGGTACGCCTCGGGCACAAGACCCAGCGTGTACTGTCCCTCGTAGAAGTTCCAGAAGCCGCGTCCCGACCAGCCCGTCCAGAAGGTGGAGATCGTTACGTTATATTCGGCACACGCCGCCTTGATGCGCTCGGCGTTTTCATCGTTGTAGCAAGCCGTGTCCCAGCAGGAAATCTGGCAATAGCCAAAGCCCATGTCGTGTACCTTCTTGATTTTTTCTGCAATATCCGACCGTGCGTTGAGATTTACCATCACTCCGAGTTTCATATCAACACCTCGCTTTTAAATAGAATAGGGGATCTTCTCGCCGCCGCGATCCGCGCTTTCGCGCAGAGCCTCGATCAGCTTAACGGTCGCGCAAGCGCTTTCGGGCGTGTTGACTGTGTTGGGAAGGTCGTCAACGATCGCTTTTGCAAAGAAAGCAATTTCCTCAGCGTAGCAATCGCCCGTGATGGCAGGCAGATCGACAGGCACTTCGTTTTCCTGCCAAAGCACCGCGTGACCGTCGGGAGCGCGCATGATCGTGGCTTTTTCAAATACCGCGCGGTAGTCGGCAACGAACGAGGTGCCGCGTGTTTCATCCCAGGAGCCGTTGATGCAAACGGTTACGTCATCGTAGAACAGACGCGTGTTTTCCCACTGCCAACGGGTCTTTCCATCATAAGCGACCGTGCTGACCGCCTTCGGCTCGCCCAAAAGGAAGCGTGCCATATCAATGTCGTGAATGTGCATATCCAGAATACAGCCGCCGCTGCGGTCGGTGTCCTGGAACCATTGCTCAAAGCCCCAGATGGGCAGGGCGCTCAGACGGCTCATGTTAAGCGCGCGGAGCTTGCCGTATTTGCCGCTGTCAATTGCTTCTTTCAGGTGGAGGTAGGGGGCGTCAAAGCGCAAGCACTGACCGATCATCAGCTTTTTGCCGCACTCTTTGGCTACGGCGATCATTTCCTCGCAGTCATGGGAGGAGAGCGCCATGGGCTTTTCACAAAGCACGTGCTTGCCCGCGCGCAAAAGCTTGACCGTGTATTCCTTGTGCAGGTACGTGGGCAGACAAATGTCCGCCATGTCAAAGTCCTCGTTTGCAACCAGCGCGTCCACGTCGGTGTAGATGTGCATCTCCTCGGGGAGCGTCACGGGCTCGGTGGAGGTGTTGATTTTGACCTGACGCGTCAATTGCTCAGGAACGATGTCACATACTGCCACCAAGGAGAGGTAGGGGTGAGATTCCAGCATCATCTGATATCCCGAATAGTGTGCGCGGGCGATTCCGCCAAAGCCGATCATTGCGATTTTTACCTGTTTCATAGCGTACTCCTTTTATATATTGATGATTTTGTTTACAAGATCCATAGCGGTCGCAACGCCATCTTCATAGCTGCCGGCGTGGTTGTTTTCCAGAGCGATCGCGCCCGCATAGCCGCTTTCCTTCAAAATTTCCAAGGCCGTGACCGCATCAACGATGCCTTCACCGATCACACATTCCTTGACGTACGTGCCGTCGCGCGTTTGGTCAGCGCCCTCGTCATTTGCCTCGCACACCACGTAATCCTTCAGATGCACGTGCTTGAACTCGGATGCAAACGCGCGATAGAAGTCTACGGGCGGCTCGTTGACGAACAGCGTGTTGCCAACGTCACCGCAAATGCCGACGCTTGGCACCCTTGCCTTGACCGCGCGGTAAAACGCGCCAAAGCCGTCCACGCCGTTAAAATACAGGCCCTGATCCTCGTAAAGGCAGGCCACACCGAGAGATGCCGCGTATTTTGCCACGCGCACCACGGCGGGGAGAACGGTGGTAAGCATTTTGCCGTAGGGAATGGGGGTACCCTCGGTGCCGAGCGTGATGGTGTGATGCAGATAGGGAGAGCCGAGCAGAACGGCGCGCTCCACGTATTTCATCAGCTTTTCTTCGGATGCGTGATTGATTCCGTCGGGGGAGGTGGGATCGTACAGGTTGACAGCCACGGAGTAGCACGCAACCGACAGACCGCGCTCGGAGAGAATGCGGCGATATTCGCGCGCTGCTTCAAGACTTGGAACGAGCTCTACCCAATCCTTACCGATAAATTCAAAAAATTCAACCGAGGAAAAGCCGAGCCTTACCGCCTCGTCAGCGGCAGCCTCGATTCCGCACGCTTTTACGCGGTGATACCATTTGGCGCACATTGTAAAATTCATTTTTTTAATCCCTTTCTTTTGTGATTTGAGAAGAAAACGATGAGTTTTTGCATTTTTATTGACTTGCTTGCGGTTTTATTATATAATAAAGCCGAGACGATTACAAGGAATATTTTTCATACACTATAGCACAATTTTACGCTATAATTTAAAGGAGATACCCATGAACGATCTGCTTTTATATGAAAAAATGCCACAGGACGCATTTTTGGTGCGCTTTTTGAAGTACACCGAAAGCAATTACAGCGTTTTTCTGCATTGGCACGAGCACATTGAATTACATTTGATTCTTGACGGCGCGTGCAAGCTGCGCAACGGCGAGGAGGAGATCCTGCTTGAGGCGGGGGATTGCGCGGTGATCAACGGAAACGATCTGCACGAGGGGTGTGGCGGGAAATGCGCATTCATTTGCTTGATCCTCTCCTCTCGCCCGATTTTTTTGAAAATCACCGCGCTTCCTTTCAAAAAAGGATACGCGATGCGTACGTGGCAGAGCTGATTGAAAAGATCACGCGCGGTGACAAAACGCTGGACAACGTAACCGATCTTGAGAGCCGCGGATATGCGTATCTGTTGATCTCGCATCTGATCAAGCACTATGCCGTGCGAACCTTCAGCGAGGCGGTGTATTCACAGCATTTTAAAAAGATGAACCTTGTCAATCGCGCGGTGCGCTTTATGAACGAGCACTACGCCGAGCCGCTTTCCACACGCGCGCTTGCCAAAGAGCTGCATTTGAGCGAGGGATATTTTTGCGAGATATTCAAGAGCACCACGGGAAAGACCGCACTGGAATACTTGAACGGCTTGCGCGCCGAAAAGGCGGAGCAGCTCTTGCGCACGACCGATATGACCGTGTCCGAGATCGCGTTTTGCTGTGGCTTTGCGGATGCGAACTATTTTGCGCGCGTCTATAAGCGATGCATGGAAAAAACGCCGCGACAGACGCGGGAGGGATGCGATACGAGGGGGACTTTTTGAGAAAAGTCCCCCTCGCGCTCCCCTCAAAAACTTTCACCTACATGAATTTTGTTTTCCCTATGGAGGGAGCACCACATCGTGCACCCTCTTTTTTTGTGCGTGGTGAAAGCTCGTTCATGCAGTACAGACTTTGTTTCTGCGTCGCTTGCTGCCGCTCGCTCGCACGTAACAGTGTTGGTGCGCGATTCGGCAGAGGCAGATAGCTTGCAGATAACACACCTCAACCGAAATGCGCTTCGTAGAAGCGCACACGCCCCCACGATCGGCGTTGTCAAGACACCGATCGCGGGGGCGTGCTCTTTGTGAAAAGGTTTTAGAGGGTGAGGGGTATGGGGAGAGGGAGACCTTTTCCTTAAAAAGGTCTCCCTCTCCCCATATGTCTTTCCTTTAAAATTATCTCGCCAGAATGAGCTTGGTCAATTCAACGGGATCAACGATCTTGCCGTCCTTATAGACGCGCATGTTGCCCGAAGCGATCTCGTCGATGAGGATCACCTCACCGTTGTTGTAGCCGAACTCGAACTTGATATCCCACAGGTCAAGGCCGATGGACTTCAGGTCGTCAGCTACGATCTTGGTAATAGCGAGCGTCTGCTTTTTCATGCTGTCAAACATCGCCATATCCATAACGCCAAGAGCTGCCAAACCCTCAGCGGTTACGAGCGGGTCGCCCTTTGCATCGTTCTTGAAGGTGCATTCAACGTATCCACCCTCCAGCGGGGTACCGTCAGCGATGTATTCGCCGTAGCGACGGATAAAGCTACCGGTTGCAACCAAGCGGCAGATGACCTCAAGACCGTGACCGAACACGGTTGCGGGAAGCACCTCCATGGTTACGTTGTCGATGTCAGCACCGACGTAATGCGTCTTGATGCCTGCCTTTTTGCACAGCTCAAAGTAGTAGATAGAGGTGCGCAAATTTGCTTTGCCGATGCCCTCAATGGTCAGACCAACGGTGTTTTCACCCGGATCAAACACGCCGTCCTTGCCGGTACAGTCGTCCTTGAATTTGAGCATTACGTTGCCGTTGTCGAGCTGATAAACGTCCTTGGTTTTTCCTGTGTAGAGCTTTTTCATACACTTGTACTCCTTTAAAAAATCAGAATTCGAGTGGAATTTCTGTAAATCACCCCTTTAGTATACGATAAAACGCGCCAAAAGTCAATGGCAGGAATGAAAAAAATGTAAAGAACATGCGAAAAAATTTTGTGTATTTTTTCATTGCTCCGCCTTAAAGGGTACGCAGGAGGAAAAAATAATTGCCGTTTTGGAAAAATCGGTTGACTTTTCGCACTTTTTGCGCTATAATAAAATGAATGTCGCAAACAGAAAGGAGAGGGAGAAAAATGGGAGATCTGCTAAAGATTCTGCGCGATGGAATGCCGTCCTTTTCCAAAGGTCAGCGCCTCATTGCCGCATACGTTTCAGAGCATTACGAAAAGGCGGCGTACCTGACCGCGGCGCGGCTCGGCGCTCTTGTCGGCGTGTCGGAATCCACCGTTGTGCGCTTTGCAATCGAGCTGGGCTTTGACGGATATCCCGCGTTTCAGCAGGCGTTGCGTAAAATGATCCGCAGCCGCTTGACCTCCTTTCAGCGCGTAGAGGTTACCAACAACCTCATTGGCGAGAGTGACGTATTGGACAAGGTCTTGCTGTCTGACGTTGAAAAAATCAAAAGCACGCTCGACGAGATCGACCGCCGCTCCTTTGAGGAGGCGATCGACGCGATCGTAAACGCGAAAAACATCTATATCATCGGTGTGCGCTCCTCGTCAGCCCTTGCGGGCTTTCTCAATCACAGCTTCCGTATGATCTTTGATAACGTCCGCTTCGTGCAGACCACCTCGGGTAGCGAGATGTTCGAGCAGATCATGCAGGTGGGGGAGGACGACGTGATGATCGCCATCAGCTTCCCGCGTTATTCTACGCGTATTATCAATGCCGTGGAGTATGCCAGAAGCCGAAATGCCGACGTCGTGGCTTTGACCGACAGTCAGCTTTCTCCCATCGCGCCTTACGCAAACCAGCTGCTGCTCGCGCATAGCGATATGGCCTCCTACGTGGATTCTTTGGTAGCCCCGTTAAGCATTATCAACGCCATGGTCGTAGCGGTGGCGCGCAAAAAGCAGGATGAGGTCAGCCGTCGCCTGCATGCGCTTGAGGACGTGTGGGACCGCTATGACGTGTATGAAAAAAAGGAGCATTGACCGATGCGACGCGTAGGAATTATAGGCGGCGGAGCCGCCGGCATGATGGCGGCAATCGCGGCGGCGGAGGCGGGCGCTGAAGTGACCCTCTTTGAACGCAACGACCGCATGGGTAAAAAGCTTCGCATTACGGGCAAGGGCAGATGTAACGTCACAAACAACTGTGACCTGAATGAATTTTTGAGCAACGTTCCCACAAACGCGCGGTTTCTGTATGCCGCACTTTCTCGCTTTTCAACGGCGGACACCATGGCGTTTTTTGAAAACGCGGGCGTGCCGCTCAAAACCGAACGCGGTAAGCGTGTTTTTCCGCAATCGGATAAGGCGGGGGATATTGTTGCCGCTATGGACAAAAAATGCCGCGCACTTGGTGTGGCGGTCGTGCACCGACGGGTGGACGGTCTTTTGATCGAAAACGGACAAGCCGTTGGCGTGCAGCACGGAGCTGCCGAGGAGCGCTTTGACGCCGTGATCGTTTGCACGGGCGGCAGATCCTATCCCGTGACGGGCTCGGACGGAGACGGTTATCGCATGGCGCAAAAGGCGGGGCACACCGTCACGCCGCTGCATCCCTCACTCGTGCCCATTGTGGCACAGGGGAAGCTGTGCGCCACGATGCAAGGATTGTCACTCAAAAACGTCGCTCTGCGTGTAAAGCTCGCGACAAACGGGAAAACTGTATACGAGGATTTCGGTGAAATGCTCTTTACGCATTATGGGATCACGGGACCCTTGGTGCTCTCGGCCTCGGCACATTTGTCAGATATTGCACCGGGAAAATACGAGGCGTATATTGATCTGAAGCCGGCGCTGGACGAAAAAACGCTTGACGCGCGACTGCGTTCGGATTTTGCGAAATATCAGAACCGCGACCTCATTAACGCGCTGAACGACCTTTTGCCGCAAAAAATGATCGAGCCCTTCATTCGGCTTTGCGAGATCGACCCGCGCAAAAAGATCAATTCGATCACGCGCGAGGAGCGCGAGCGGATGGTGAAAACGCTGAAGGGAATGCGGATCCCGCTGTCGGGCTTCCGCCCGATCGACGAGGCGATCATCACGCGCGGCGGTGTCAGCGTCAAGGAGGTCGATCCCAAAACGATGGAGTCCAAGATCGTCGAGGGCTTGTATTTTGCGGGTGAGATCCTCGACGTGGATGCCTATACGGGCGGATTCAATCTGCAGATCGCCTTTTCCACCGCCGTGGCGGCAGGGCAGGCGGCAGCAGAGGAATGGTAATGAATCAAGATGTTCTTTTTCTTTTGACCGTGTAGGCGCAAAAGAAAAAAGAACCAAAAAAAGCGCCGTAAGGGGAATTTCGCCCTCTGCGAAGGGCGAGAAGGGCTACGCGCCCTTCACCGCGCGAGCTTTTGAAAAAGCTCGACCAAAACTTTCACCAAAAATGAGTGAGGATAGATTTATGATTCAAATTGCAATTGACGGGCCCAGCGGAGCCGGAAAATCCACCGTCGCAAAGGCGGTTGCCAAGAAGCTCGGTATCGTGTACGTGGATACGGGCGCGCTTTACCGCACGATCGGCTATTACGTGCGTTCGCGAGAGGTCGATCCCAAGGACGCACTTCGTGTGGAAGCGCTGCTCCCCGAGATCAAGGTCGAGCTGAAATATGAAAACGGAGCGCAGGTCGTGCTTCTCAACGGAGAAAACCTCGGAGATCGCATCCGCACGCCCGAAATGTCGCTTTATGCGTCTGCCGTGTCGGCGATCCCCGCCGTTCGCGCCTTTTTGTTGGAGACTCAGCGCGAGATCGCGCGCACCAACAGCGTGATCATGGACGGGCGCGATATTGGCACGGTGATCCTGCCGAATGCCGACGTTAAGATCTTTTTGACCGCGTCCGACGAGTGCCGCGCAACGCGTCGTCGCGACGAGCTTCTTGCAAAGGGAATCGAGACCACCTACGAGGAGGTTCTGGCAGACATGCAAACGCGTGACGCCAACGACCGCAACCGTAGCGTAGCTCCCGCCGTAGCGGCTCCCGACGCGATCACGCTTGACAACTCCTGGTTCACGGTCGACGAGAGCTGCGATGCCGTGGTCGAGCTGGTCAAAAGGACAGTAGGGGAGAAGCTTTGATGAGAGAGGTCACAGTTGCAAAGCATGCAGGCTTTTGCTTTGGTGTCAAGCGCGCGACCGATCGGCTCGAGGAGGCGCTTGCAGGTGCCAAAAGCGGAGAGCGGATCTGTACGCTGGGGCACCTGATCCACAACGAGACCTATAACGAGTCCTTGCGCCGCCGCGGCGTGGAAACGGTTACGCTTGAGGACGTGGAGGGGCTTGCTCGTACGGCGTGCGAGGAAAGGCCCGTAACGGTTCTGGTGCGCGCGCATGGGTGTACCAGAGAAACGGCCGAAACGCTTGAGCGCGCGGCACAGTCAAACCCGTATTTTTCATGGATCGACTGTACCTGCCCGTTTGTCAAAAAGATCCATAAGATCGCGGAGGAATGCGATCCCGAGGAATGCTTTTTTATCCTGATCGGAGCCGAGGCGCATCCCGAGGTCGTTGGGATCATGAGCTTTTTCGACGGTGAAAAATACGTTTTTGCAACCGCAGAGGAGTTGGAATCGGCACTTTCACAACAGGGCAGTGGCAAAATGCACAAAAAAACACCCGTGATGGCGGCTCAAACAACCCAAAAATTGGGCAATTGGAACAAAAGCCAAAAAAATCTAAAAAAACTATATACAAATGCGAAAATTTTTGATACAATATGCAGTGTGACTGAAGAGCGGCAGACCGAGGCGGAGGCCCTTTCCAAGCAGTGCGATTTCATCATCGTCATCGGCGGCAGAGAGAGCTCGAACACCGCCAAGCTTTATGAAATTTGCCGCACCTACTGCGCACAAGCCGTATGGATTGCATCGGCGGCGGAGCTTGACCCCGCGGCATGCGCCACGGCACAACACATTGGAATCGTCGCAGGTGCATCGACACCGAGCGGTGAAATACAGGAGGTATATAAAACCATGAGCGAAATGAAAGAAAATTTCGAAGAATTGCTCGAATCGCAATGCTTAACTTTAAATACAGGAGATGTCGTTACCGGAACAGTTACACATGTTTCCGACGCTGAGCTTCAGCTGGACGTTGGCGCAGGTGTGACCGGTTACATAAAAGCGGATCAGATTTCCAACGATCCCACTTTTAAGTTGACCGAAAACTTCAAAAACGGTGATCAAGTGAAAGCCTTCGTCATTCGTGTCAGCGACATCGAGGGCGTTGCAGAGCTTTCCAAGAAGAGAGTTGATGCAGACGAGAACTGGCAGACGCTGGTTGACGCTTGCGAGAACAAGACCGTTCTCGAGGGCAAGGTCACCAAGGCTGTCAAGGGCGGCGTAGAGATTATCTACAACGCAAACCGTGTATTCGTTCCCGCATCCCAGTCCGGTGTTCCGAAGGACGGCGACCTCGCAGTTCTCGTTGACACCACCGTATCCTTTAAGGTCATTGAGATCAAGCCCGGCAAGAAGGCAATCGGCTCCATCCGCATCGTGCTCAACGAGGTACGCCGCGCACAGGTCGCAGATTTCTGGGCAGGCATCGAGATCGGCAAGACCTACCACGGTACCGTTAAGAGCCTGACTTCCTTCGGTGCATTCGTGGATCTGGGCGGCGTTGACGGTATGGTTCACGTAACCGAGCTGTCCTGGAAGCACATCAAGAACCCCGCAGAGGTTGTTGCTGTAGGCGATGAGATCGACGTATTCGTAAAGAGCTTCGATCCCGAAAAGAAGAGAATTTCTCTGGGATACAAGACCGAGGCTTCCAACCCCTGGAACCTCTTCAAGTCCCAGTATGCGATCGGTGATATCGCATCCGTTAAGATCGTCAACATGATGCCCTTCGGAGCATTCGCAGAGATCATTGACGGCGTAGACGGTCTGATCCACATTTCTCAGATCGCTATGAAGCGTATCGCGAAGCCCGCAGAGATGCTGGAGATCGGTCAGGTCGTTGATGCACGCATCATTGATATTGACGACGAAAAGCAGAAGGTCAGCCTGTCTATCCGTTCGCTTCTGGAGGAAGCAGCAAGTGCCGCTGAGGCAATGCCCGAGGATTACGTGGCTGAGGAAGCTATAGCAGAGGATCAGCAGTAAAATGATCGGGGAGGCTCGGTTGAGCCTCCCCGTTTTGCCCCTTTAGAGATTTGATGGGAGATAGAATATGAGCACTTACGACTATATTGAGCGGATCAAGAGCCGCATGAGCGAGGAGGATCTTCGCTTTTACGCGGATATTTTCGCGCCCGTTGAGGTGGCGCAGCCGGACGACGATGCGTGGCGAAACCTGTGCGTGATGCCCGATGGAGAGATCCGTTGCTACGGTGTGTACCAAAAGCAGAGTGTATTCCAAAAGAACGCACAAAGATGCTATCTTGCCTCGACGGACGGCGGGCTTTCATGGAAGCGCCATCTCGTCAAGGGCAGATTTGCGCTCGGCGCGTCTACGTACGTTCCGTATCTGAACAAATACGTAGCCGTCAAGGATCTTGGCGCGGAGGGGACGTTTTTCCTCGTGGGTGACAGCCCCGACGACGAAAATCCTATGCGTATCATGGTTACGGAGGGCTCGATCGGTGAGGTTCGCATGATCTTTCCCTTGCGCAGCCGCAACCGCGTGATCATCGTGGCGCATGAAACGCGCCCGCAATTGCACCCCACGGCCTTTTTTGCGGTATTGTACATCGCGGACGACGATCTGCGCGATTGGCGCCGCGTTTCCCTTGAGGCGGTTCCGTTTTATAAGCCTGCCGAAGGAAAAACGGGTGTGCGCTGGCAGCAGAACAACCGCGAGAATACCATTGAGGAGCTTTCGGACGGACGGCTGATGATGATCTCACGCACCGCGACCGACCATCATTATATCTGCTATTCCTCCGACGGGGGAGACACGTGGACGAAGGCCGAGCCCTCCGTATTTTACGGCACGGGCACGATGCCAAATCTGTTGCGCCTGTCCGACGGCAGAATCCTTTTCTGCTGGTGCAACACGCGTCTGCTGCCCGAGAGAGCGGATGCGGACGGCATCTGGGAGGACGTTTTTACCAACCGTGATGCGAATCACGCCGCGATCTCCGAGGATGATGGACAAACATGGATCGGCTGGCGTGAGATGGCGCTCAACCCGCTTCGCAACAGCATGGATTTTCGCTCTGTCTGGGGGCCCGAGCACGGCCGCGACAAAAGTGTGCATCAAGTTCAGGCTTTGGAGCTTCCCAACAACAAGGTGCTCGTGCATTACGGACAAAATCACTTGTCGCGCTTGATCATTTTCGACCTGAAATGGTTGTATGAAAAGAGCCGTAGCGAGGATTTCATTCATGGACTCGAAAACGTATCCTCGCAGGGGTACGTTGAGAGCGTGATGGGCTGCTATCGCGGTACACCCGAAGAGCCGCTTGCATATGTTGGACACTGCGCATATAACCGCGTGAACAGCGCGTTTATGGTACCCGATCCGATCCGCGACGGCTGTGAGGCGTTGCAGATCTGTCGTAACGACGATCCGAGATTGATCAGCGGCATCGGCGGTGCGGTGTGGAATTTCCCCGCATCGAAAAAGGGATGCGTCAGGGTCAAATTCTGCGTGATGGGGGAGGGGATTCGCGTCTCGCTTCTCGATCATTGGGTCAACCCGTGCGACGAGGAGATCAAGCAGATCGCAGACTTTACGGGTGTGATCACGTCCACCGTGCAAAAGTCCAAGGATGCGTACACCGAGCTTCGTCTGGAGTTTGATTGTGACGCGAATACCGTGGAGGTCTTTGCCGACACGCGCTTCCTTGCCAAGACCGTGATGAAGGGCAAGCATCCCGCAGGGCTTTCGTATCTGCATATCCAATCCGCCGCGCAGGATTCCGATCTGAAGGGAACCTTGATCGCAGGTATGGAGTTTGAAGGCAAATAAATGAAAAAAGACGGAAGGGTACTCGGGGTACCCTTTCTTCTTTTATTTACAGATCGTTCACAAAAAGATTTTGTCAACGATTGACAAATGATTGACTAATATGTTATAATTTTATTAAACTGGGGTAGGATGGTAATTTTTTAAAAATCACGGTTTTATCTCAAAAGAAATAACGAATCTGGAGGGTTGTCTTTATGGAGAAAGGCACAACGATCGGCTATGAAAAGATCGCCGCCCTTTTCGATGCGGGTACCTTTGTTGAAATCGGTGCTTACATGAAAAGAGCAGACGGAGATCTGATCGGTGTGGTCTGCGGATACGGCGCGATCGGCGGCAAGCTGGTTTATGCATTTGCGCAGGACAGCGATCGAAACAAGGGAGCGTTTGACGCGCTTCAGGCAGAAAAAATTGTCATGCTTTACAATATGGCAATGAAGAACGGAGCACCCGTGATCGGACTCTTTGACAGCATCGGCGCGTACGTTGGTGACGGTGCGTCCGCAATGAGTGCGTACGGTAAGGTCCTGGCAGCGGTCAGCGCGGCTTCCGGCGTGATTCCGCAGTACGCTTTGATCGGCGGTGTTTGCTCGGGACTTAGCGCAACGGTGGCTGCAATGTTCGATCTGGTGGTAACGATCAAGGACAAGTCCCGTTTCTTCGTCAACGCACCGTTCCTCGTTGGCAAAGAGGTCGGCACGGCGGAATACGCGGCAGAAAACGGGCTTTCCTCGGCTTGCGTCGAGAGCGAAGCGGACGCCGAGGCGCTGCTTAAGAAGCTGATCGCATGGCTCCCCTCCAACAACGACGAGGGCATTGCCGTTGAGGATATTCCCGCCGACATCAACCGCGCGTCGGCCGTTGAAGGCCTTACGGGCGCGGATCTGATCAAGGAGATCGCGGACGCGGCTGATTTTGTTGAGATCGGCACGGAATACGCAAAGGAAATGATCACAGGCTTCATTCGCTTGGGCGGTGTGACGGTCGGCGTTGTGGCAAACAACGGTGTGATCACCTGCGACGGTGCAAAGAAGGCGGCAAAGCTGGTGTCTCTTTGCGATAGCTTCTCAATTCCCGTCCTGACGCTGGTTGACAGCGAGGGCGTGGAGATCAGTAAGGCGGCGGAGGGAACGCCTCTCGCGCTTCAGCTGGGTAAATTAGCAATGGCGTACGCAACGGCGGACACCGCAAAGATCACGGCAGTGGTCGGCAAGGCGTACGGCGCGGCATTCACGCTTATGGGCTCCAAGGCACTGGGCGCGGATATGGTCTACGCACTGCCCACGTCCGAGATCAGCGTGATGGCTCCCGCATCTGCGGTCGCATTTTTGTGGAATGACCGCATCACCGAGGACGTCACACGCGCTAACCTTGTAGAAAAGTGGACGAACGAGTGCGCGTCTCCTGCCTCTGCTGCGGCAGACGGCAGCATTGATGACGTTATCAACGCAAGTGAGCTCCGTCAGCGTCTTTGCGCGGCGGTTTACATGCTGATGATGAAAAACGCAGGTGCTCCCGCACGTAAGCATTGCAACCTTCCTCTGTAAGCGGAGGTAGACGTAATGAGTAATTTCGTATTTGCTTTGGCAAAGGCTATACCGTTTTCCGAGCGCGCCTCGGAGGCGGGGATCGTAACCCTGCAGGGTATGCTGATGATCTTCGCGGTTCTGGCAATTCTCTGGGCAGCGGTTGAGGCGATGCACGCCATTCTTCACAGAGGCGACAAGAAAGAGAAAAAGCCGACCGAGAAGAAAAAGGTCGTCGAACCGAAAAACGACGCACCCGCAACCAACGACGCGATGATCGCGGCGGCAATCGCCGCGGCAATGGCAGCGTCCGAGGACGACGGTGCAACGGTGGCCGCTATTACGGCGGCAATCTCCGCGATGCGCGTGGAAGAAGGATGCACGGGCGGCTTCCGTGTCGTATCCTTTAAGCGTGTGCCTCATGGGCGCAGAAGATAAGAGCCACAACAAACGTAAACTAAAAACAATTATTTGAAAGGTTAAAAGGTAAATTATTATGAAAAACTATCGTGTAACTGTAAATGGTGTTGTTTATGACGTAGTCGTTGAAGAAGTGAACGGCGCACAGGTTCCTTACGTTGCTCCCGTGGCGGCTCCTGCTCCCGTAGCAGCTCCTGCTCCCGTAGCGGCTCCCGCTCCCGCAGCAGCTCCTGCTCCCGCAGCAGCTCCCGCTCCCGCAGCAGCTCCCGCCGGCAAGGCAGGCGCAACCGCTGTTAAGGCTCCCATGCCCGGCACGCTCGTTAAGGTCAACGTAAAGGTTGGCGACTCCGTTAAGAAGGGCGACGTTCTCTGCGTTCTCGAGGCTATGAAGATGGAAAACGACATCATGGCTCCCGCAGACGGTGTTGTAGCAACCGTTGAGGCTGCGCAGGGTGCAAGCGTTGCAACCGACGCGGTTCTGGTAACTTTGAACTGATCCTTTTGACTGTTTTAACCTTGCAGAAAGGAAAACATGATAGATGGAAGCTTTACTGAAAAGCTTGGAAAACTTTTGGTATGATACCGGTATTTACAAGATCATCGCAAGCGTCGAGGCAGACTGGTGGCAAACGCTGGTGATGCTTGGAATCGTTTGCGTGCTCGTGTATCTTGCCATCGCTAAGGGCTTTGAGCCTCTGCTTTTGTTGCCGATTGCGATCGGTATGCTCTTGACGAACCTCCCCGGAGGTGAGCTTTTCCATGAAGAATTCTTTATGACAAGTAAGCCGATCGACTACATGGAGGTTTTGCGTCACGGCGGCCTCTTGGATCTGCTTTACATCGGTGTTAAGACCGGACTTTATCCCTGCATTATCTTTATCGGTATCGGTGCAATGACCGATTTTACCCCCCTGATCTCCAACCCCAAGAGCTTTTTGATCGGTGCGGGTGCACAGCTTGGCGTGTTCGTGGCATTTTCGGGCGCACTGCTTTCGGGCTTCTTTACGGGCACCGAAGCGGCATCCATCGGTATTATCGGTGGTGCGGATGGCCCCACGGCAATCACCGTTACCAAGACGCTGGCACCGCATCTGCTCGGTGCGATCGCGATCGCGGCATATTCTTATATGGCGCTGATCCCGATGATCCAGCCCCCCATTATGAAGCTGCTTACCACCGAGAAGGAGCGCAAGATCAAGATGACTGCGCTTCGCCCCGTATCCAATCTGGAAAAGATCATTTTCCCGATCATCGTAACCATCGTTGTAGCGCTGGTCGTTCCTTCGGCGCTCGTGCTCATCGGTTGCTTGATGTTCGGTAACCTGATGAACGTGTGCGGTGTCACGGGACGCTTGTCCAAGACCGCGCAGAACGGCTTGATGAACACGATCACGATCTTCCTCGGTATCAGCGTAGGCGCAACCGCGACCGCGCAGTCCTTCCTGAGCTTGCAGACGATTTTGATTATCGTTTTGGGATTGACCGCATTTATGATCTCTACCGCAGGTGGCTTGATTACGGCGAAGATCATGAACTGGCTCACGGGCGGTAAGATCAACCCGCTCATCGGTTCCGCAGGCGTTTCCGCCGTTCCTATGGCGGCGCGCGTGTCGCAGATCGTCGGTCAGAAGGAGGAGCCTTCCAACTTCCTCCTGATGCACGCAATGGGCCCGAACGTAGCAGGTGTTATCGGATCGGCGGTTGCCGCAGGCGTGCTCCTGGCGTTCTATTGATTTGTTTGAATTGGAGAAAATAAAATGGCTAACGTAAAAATTACAGAAACAGTTCTCCGCGACTCTCACCAGTCGCTGATCGCGACCCGCATGACCACCGAGGATATGCTGCCCATTCTGGAGAAGATGGATAAGGTCGGCTACTACTCGCTCGAAGCATGGGGCGGTGCAACCTTCGACGCCTGCATGCGTTTCCTCAACGAGGATCCTTGGGAAAGACTGCGCGCCATCCGTGAGCGCGTTAAGAACACCAAGCTGCAGATGCTGTTCCGCGGCCAGAACATTCTGGGCTCCCGCCACTATTCGGACGACGTTGTAGAGTATTTCGTTCAGAAGTCGATTGCCAACGGTATCGACATCCTGCGTATCTTCGACGCACTCAACGATGCCCGCAACCTTGAAACTGCTATTAAGGCAACTCGCAAGGAGGGTGGTCACGTTCAGGCGGCGATCAGCTACACCACCGGTCCCATTTACGATATTGAATATTATATCAACTACGCCAAGCAGCTCGAGGAGATGGGCACTGACTCCATCTGTATCAAGGATATGGCAGGTCTGCTTCTGCCTTACACCACCTACGATCTGGTCAAGGCTCTCAAGGAAACCGTTAAGGTTCCGATCCAGCTCCATACCCACTACACCGCAGGTGTGGCAAGTATGTCCACCATGAAGGCAATTGAAGCCGGTGTTGACGTTGTCGATACCGCTATCTCGCCCATGGCACAGGGTACGTCCCACATGCCTACCGAGTCGCTGGTTGCCGCTTTGGCCGGCACCGAGTACGACACGGGCATCGACCTGACCGAGCTCAACGAGATCCCCAAGTATTTCACTCCTCTTGGTGAGAAGTACCTGGCAAGCGGACAGATGGACTACAAGGTCATGAAGGTCAACGTCAACGCTCTGATCAACCAG
>JAZRFD010000018.1:0-5289 GCA_045661185.1 Eubacteriales bacterium
ATAGATGCGCATCGACACGCCGTCGTCCTGTACGAGAAGCGTTTTCGGCATGCGGAGCATACGCACGGCAACGTACAGATCCCCCGCCGCACCGCTGACGTTGATGATCTGGATAAAGTAGATCACCCAAAACCACGGCTGCGGCACAAGGATGTTCAAAACGGCCAGCACAATGCCCCAGATCACCACGGGCGCAAGTCCTACCACCAAGTAGTCACGACGGTTGAAGTACGCACGGCTGGCGGCATAGGCATAAATCCCCGTAAAGCCAAAGGTCGGCTTGACCTCGCGGCAAAAGGCGCGCATGAATATGAGGTGCACCACCTCGTGCAGTACGATGTACGCAAACATGCCGACAAGGATGGCACAAACGCGCAGGATCGTGGGCTTGGGAGATTCAAAGTCAAAAAACGAGGTCACGGGCACGGACAAGAGCCCGATCACGGCCATGACGATGGCAATCAGGATCGCCATACCGTTGACAAGGATCAGCTCCTTTTTATTGCTTTGCAGATTGATCTGTGCCGCTTCGCGGTATTCGCGCGGCAGCTCCTTTGCAGTACGCGCCGCCATATCAATCCAATACAGGCAGCACAAGCACAGCCTCAAGTCCCGTGGACGCAAGCGCCGCGTCTGCTTCTCGCTCGGTCATTTTTGCGCTGACGACGGCAAAACGACCGCCCTCCATAAAGACATATTCCTCGGCCGACAACGCAGCCTTGGCCTTTTCCGCGCACTTG
This sequence comes from Eubacteriales bacterium, assembly GCA_045661185.1. Lineage (GTDB taxonomy): Bacteria > Bacillota > Clostridia > Oscillospirales > CAG-272 > UMGS1865. The sequence goes on from JAZRFD010000018.1 coordinate 741, forward strand.
GAGCAGCCCTCGATCAGGTAGCAGCGACGGCAGGCAAAATCCTTGACGTCTGCGACATCAGCGGCAGTTGCGCACGCCCACGTGGGCAGACGACGCTCTGCGGTTTTGTGAGAGAGGATGTCGATCACGTCTGCGACGACCGCGCTGGCGGTGGGCAGCTTACCCGCGCCCGCGCCGTAGAACAGCGCGCGGCCAAGCATATTGGCGTCAACCAAAATGCCGTTGTAAACGTCATCCACATGAGAGATCGGGTTTGCAGCGGGAACGAGGAAGGGCGACACCATTGCCAGCACCTTGTCGCCAATCCGTTCGGTGTGACCGATGAGCTTGACAGCTCCGCCCAGCTTGTCCGCCACGGCGGTATGATCGCGCGTGATACCTGTAATACCCTTACGCGCAATAGCATCGGGATCAAGAAGCTTGCCAAAGGAGAGCGCCGCCAGAATCACGATCTTTCTCGCCGCGTCCAGCCCCTCTACGTCTGCCGTGGGATTCGCCTCGGCGTATCCCTTTGCCTGGGCTTCCTTCAGCACGTCGGCAAACGCCGCACCCTCGTTTTTCATTTTGGTCAGAATAAAGTTGGTAGTACCGTTGAGGATGCCGCTGACGGAAAGGATCTCGTTAGATGCCAGATCCGTCTGCATGGGACGAATGATCGGAATGCCGCCGCCCACGCTGGCTTCAAACAAATAAGATACCTTTTTCTCGCGCGCCAAATCAAGCAGCTCCGCGCCAAAGGTTGCCACGACCTCCTTGTTCGAGGTCACAACACTCTTTCCTGCTTCAAGCGCCGCCTTTGTAAAATCGTACGCGGGATGTGCGCCGCCCATCATCTCTGCCACGAGAACGACCTCGGGGTCGGAAAGGATCACGCCAATGTCGTGCACCACGCGATCCCCCAAGGGGTGCTCGGGAAACTCGCGCAGGTCGAGGATATATTTGATGTTTACGTCGTCACCGCAGTAAGTCGCGATCTGTCGGCTGTTTTCGGTGAGCACCTGCGCGGTGCCGCTGCCGACCACTCCAAAGCCGAGAAGTGCAATCTGGATCATAAAATAACTCCTTTTTGTGGAATGAGAACGAAAAAATGCGCATTTCGTTATCTTTACCCTATATCATACCACAAAATATTGGAAATTGCAAACAAAACTATTGAAAATTTCAAAAAAATATGCTATACTTTCTCCTGAACCGCAAAAAACGCGCGAAAGGAGGCTCCTTATGGGCAGAAATTTAAACAACGTCAAGATCTTCGTCCTCTATTTGATGAAAAACATCAATTATCCAATGGATTTTTCAACGGTCAACGACATCGTGATGCAAAACGATTATATTATGTATCTGGATTTTGAAGAAGCGTTCCATCAGATGCTGGAGCAGGAGCTGATCCGAACGGACGGAACGGACGAGCACGGAAACGCGCTCTATTCGGTCACGCGCCGCGGCGCGATCGTTGCCGAGGAGCTCAAGAGCGACATCCTTCCCGCGATTCTTGACCAGAGCCTTAGCTGTGCGCTCCGCTATCTGGATTTTCGCGCACGCGGGGTAACGGTGGAGACCGATTCGCAAAAGCGCGCGGACAACACCTTTGACGTGACCCTCACCCTCAAGGAAAAGGGCAAAACGCTGTTTTCCACCACCGTCAACGTCGATTCCGCACTGCGCTCCCAGCAGATCCGCGAATCCTTCCGCGAGCGTCCCGACGTGATCTACCGTGCCACGCTGGCGCTTCTTGCGGGCAAGGTCAACTATCTGTTTGACAAATAATCCTTGTGCGACAGGGCTTTTTCACGCCCTGTCGTTTTTTGTCTCTTTTGACCAAATAAAAGCCGTAAAAAGACAGCCGTTTTTTGAAATCCGTCATGAAAAATTCACAAAGTTTTCATTGATCCAATGGTAAAAATGCACAAGAAACGCCTTTCCTTGTGTTGATTTTTCATAAAATAAACAACTTTTTTTGTTCAACTTTGCTCATGGTGCAAAAAATAACACGAAAAATTGAAAAAAAATATGTTGACATTTCACAAAAAAGTGCTATAATGAGAATATCGGATCGTATACAGAACGCGCGAAAGGATCGGATCTCTATGCCCAACTCCACAAAATCCAACCTCAACGAGTGCCTCGCCGCCGCAAAGGCCGGCGATCAGGCAGCGTTTGAGGCACTTCTTGCGCGCTATGCTCCCTTGATCGAATCCCTGATCTCCCCCTACACCCCCGCCTGCGACGCAGAGGATCTGCGCCAGGAGGCGAGCATCGCCTTTTGTCGGGCGGTGGAGCGGTTCGACATGGAGCAAAAGGGCGTGCAATTCGGCCTTTACGCCAAGATCTGTATCCGCAATCATCTGATCTCCTACGCAAGACGCATGCAAGCGAGCGAGACAGTGGTAAGTCTTGAGAGCTCCGAGGACACGCGCGAGGAAACCGACCCGGCACAGTCCTTGATGGATGAGGAAAGCTATGCGGCGCTCTACCGCCGTGTCGAGGCGCTTCTCTCCCCCTACGAAAACCGCGTTTGGTGGCTCTATCTGTCGGGACGCACCGCCCGCGAGATCGCGCTCCTCTTTTCAAAGGACGAGCGTTCGGTCCAGAATGCGATCTACCGCATCCGCAAAAAGCTGCGCGCGTCTCTCCCCTCACCTTAAAGATCAGGTGCTTAGCACCTTATGCCCGAATAGTTTAAAGAAAACGTTGGGAAACCGAAGATGGCGGTGCAAATCCGCCGAGGGCGAAATAACACACCACAAAAGAGAGGTTCACACACATGTTCCAGGAAGAAAACTACGATGCAGTAGCAGTTGAAGAGAAAGACTATGTAGACGAAACCCTTGTCTGCAAGGATTGCGGCAATGAATTCGTCTTCACCGCGGGCGAGCAGCGCTTCTATGCGGAAAAAGGCTTTCTGAACAAGCCCAAGGCTTGCAAGGCTTGCCGTGACGCAAAGAAGAACGCCGGTAGAGCTCCCCGTGAGTACTTCACGGCTGTATGCGCAGACTGCGGCGGAGAGGCGAAGATTACCTTCCAGCCCTCCAACGACCGTCCCGTTTACTGCAGTGCTTGCTTTGAACTGAGAAAGAAGGCACAGGCATAATATCTGTATCGGTTTTCGAATCAATATAGGTACGGCCGCGGCGGCTCTGCCACCGCAAACAAAAAACACTTGCGAGCTTTCGCAAGTGTTTTTTGTTTTTTCCGTCGGTCGGTCCGCGCGCCCCTACTAACTTGTTTCATTTAAAAGTTTACATCAAGTATTTCCGCGAGATCCAAACGGCAAAGCCGTTTGCCCTACGGGCTTCGACAGCGCCCCGCCGGACACCGACAGGTGTCATCCTGAGCTTGTCGAACTTTTGGAGCTTGCTCCAAAAGCACGAGGCTTGAGCCGAGTGGGATCTCGGCGGGGCTTGCTCAAAAATGACACGCGGAGGTGAAAATGTCACGTTTTAGATGAAACCAAGGTACTACCCTCGGTTCTTTCCTTTGAAACATACCTTTCATCGTTCGAAATCTGCTAAATAAGTCGAAAAACCGCGAAATATAGTTTTAAAAACCACAAATAATAGGATTTAAAACTATTATTTTTGTAAAACCCATTGACAAGCCCCTTTTTTCATGCTATACTTGGCGCAGAAATTACAAAAAGGAGCACGCATGAAACGTACAAGGTTAGCTGATCGTATCCTCCCCGACTACACAAAGGGAGAGGAAATATTCAATATGGTATCTCACATTGTAGGGGGCGCTCTCGGCATCGTTGCGCTGACGCTTTGCGTGGTATTCGCTGCGCTTCATCACGACCCCTGGGGCGTTGTTGGCAGCGCCATTTACGGCGCGTCGCTGATTTTGCTCTACACCGCCTCCAGCGTCTACCACGGCCTGCGCCATGAAATGGCCAAAAAGGTGATGCAGGTCATTGACCATTGTACGATCTATTTTCTCATTGCGGGCACTTATACGCCCATTCTGCTCACCGCGATCCGCGAGCACTCCCCCGTTTGGGCGTGGGTACTGTTTGGAATCGTGTGGGGACTGGCGGCAATGGCGACAACCCTGACGGCAATTGATCTGAAAAAGTACGCCGTGCTCTCCATGGTCTGCTATATCGGCATGGGCTGGAGCATCGTGCTGGCGGGCAAGACCGTGATCGAGGCACTCCCCCTCCCCGGCTTCCTCTTTATTTTAGGCGGCGGTGTTGCCTATACTGTGGGCGCTGTGATCTACGGCTTTGGAAAAAAGCACCGCTATATGCATTCCCTCTTTCACCTGTTTGTAGTGCTTGGAAGCCTCCTGCAATTCTTTGGAATCTTCTTTTACGTGATATAAAAAGAGCCGCGCGACCGCGCGGCTCTTCAGACTGTAGACAAAACAAACGGCTTTCGTCAGTTTGCCGAAAGTTTTGGTCAAACTTTTTCAAAAGTTTGCGCAGTGGAGGGCGCGGAGCCCTCCTCGCCGCCCGCAGGCGGCGAAACACCTTCTTTTCGGCGCTTTTCTTTTTGCCAAGCTTTTTCTTTTGCGCCTTTTTCGCCAAAAGAAAAAGCGGAATAAAAATATT
>JAZRFD010000019.1:0-7902 GCA_045661185.1 Eubacteriales bacterium
TACCGTTTTCGGCTCCAGTATAGCATATTTTTCCCCGCTTTGCAATATCTGTTTTTCTTTTTAAAAAAATGTTCCCAATCCTCTTGTACTTTTCTCTTTTTTGTGTTATAATATAATGTGATTTTTTACCGAAAGGACGCAAATACCCCATTATGAAATATCTGGTTCTGATCCCCGACGGAATGGCGGATGAAAAAAACGAAATATACGGCAACAAAACCCCTATGGAGGTAGCCAAAAAGCCGATGATGGATGCGCTGGCATCCAAATCTGTCGTTGGAACGGTTTCCAACGTTCCAAACGGTATGGTGCCTGAGAGCGACACCGCAAACATGGCGATTCTCTCCTTTGACCCCAAGATCTATTCCAAGGGGCGCTCTCCTTTAGAGGCGCTGAGCATGGGGCTTTGCATGACCCCCACGCAAACGGCGTACCGCTGCAACGTTGTAACGCTTTCTGACGATGGTGACTATGATGACAAGATCATCCTTGACCACAGTGCCGATGAGATCACAACCGCAGAGGCGGACGAATTGATCAAGGCACTGGAGCGCGAGCTTGGAAACGACGTTCGGCATTTTTACACGGGTGTGAGCTATCGCCATTGCATCCTTTGGGAAAACGGTGACGACCGCTACCCCTTTATGCGTCCGCACGATATTCTCGGGCGTCGGATCGGAGAGTATCTCCCGAAGGCCGAGGATGGTGGCACCGAATTTTACGATCTGATGCGCAAGAGCTTTGATATTCTCAACCATCACCCCGTAAACGAAGCAAGACGCGCGCGCGGGCTCAAGCCCGCAAACTCCGCATGGCTCTGGAGCCCCGGCAAAAAGCCGCAGCTTCCCAACTTCCGCGAAAAATGGGGGCTTGACGGTGCGGTGATCTCCGCGGTCGACCTGATCAAGGGCATTGGCCTTTGCGCCGGAATGAAATCCATAGACGTTGACGGAGCGACCGGTAACGTGCACACCAATTACGACGGTAAGGCGCAGGCCGCGATCGAAGCATTTCGGAACGGTCACGATTACGTTTACATCCACGTTGAAGGTCCCGATGAATGCGGTCACCGCGCGGAGGCGGACAACAAGGTGATTTCCATTGAGCAAATCGACGAAAAGATCCTGACACCCGTTTACAACTATCTTGAAAGCACGGGTGAGGATTATCGCATTATGATCCTGCCTGACCATCCCACGCCGATCCGCTTGCGCACGCACACGATTGATCCTGTTCCCTTTATGATCTATGATCCCAAAAATCCCGTAAGCGGCGTTGATTGCTTCTGCGAGGAACGCGCCGCAGAAAAGAACCGTTACGTTGAAAACGGATATACACTGATGGATCTTTTGATCCGATAAACGAAAGGATTCCGCATGAATCAAAATCAACCGATCCCCCAGCCGCGCCGCCCCTTTGTCAGCGTGCTGTTTGATGTTTTTGAAATGTTTGCCATTTCCCTTTTTGCGGTGTTTATGGTCTTTACCTTCGGCGTTCGCTTGTGCGAGGTTGACGGCACGTCCATGTACACGACGCTTGAGGGTGGGCAGAGCCTTTTGGTAACGAGCGTCGGTTACACGCCAAAGCAGGATGACATTATTGTGTTTCACCTGACAGACCCCGATCACGATATGCAAAAAACGCTTGTCAAGCGCGTGATCGCCACGGGCGGCCAAAGGCTTGTGATCAACTTCACCACCGGTGTGATCACGGTAGACGGCGTTGTGTATAAGGATACACACGCACAGTTTTTTAACACCAAGGGACAATTGATCAATCAATACCTTTCCGATGCCATTCCGCGTATGCACGAAAATTATGCCTGCGTGGACGAGTGTGAGGTTTTGGATCTGACCGTTCCCGAGGGGACGCTCTTTGTGATGGGAGACAATCGGAATTTTTCAAACGACAGCCGCAACCCCGATATTGGTTGCATTGACGAGCGATGTGTGCTCGGCAAGGTCAGCGTCCGTATTTCCCCTTTCACCGTATTCCACTGATTTTTTGAAAGCTTGAGGTAAACCAATGCCCTCTGAAATCATTCAATGGTTCCCGGGACACATGGCAAAAACCCGCCGTATGATCTCGGAAAACCTGAAAAACGTTGATATTGTGATCGAAATTCTCGACGCGCGCATTCCATATGCGTCGCGTAACCCCGAGATCACGCGCCTGACGGCGGGAAAGCCGACCTTACTTCTTTTGAACAAGGCGTCCTTGGCAGACCCTCGGCAGAACGCCTTGTGGGTCGAGCGTTATACGAACGAGTCCACGCATTGCCTTTTGACCGATTGCGTCACAAGCGAGGGGCTCAACCGCATTGAATCCACCGTTCGCACGATTTTGGCCGACAAGCTCCGTCGCTACGAGGAAAAAGGCATGCACGGCAGACGCATCCGCGCGATGGTGCTCGGAATCCCGAACGTCGGTAAATCCTCGTTGATCAACCGCATTTGCGGTAACAAAAAGACCAAGGTCGAAAATCGCCCGGGAGTGACGCTGGACAAGCAATGGGTGTCTACCAAGATCGGCATTGATCTGTTGGATATGCCCGGAATCCTTTGGCCGAAGTTTGAGGAAAAACGTGTGGGCGAAAACCTGGCACTCACGGGCGCGATCCGTGACGGTGTTCTTGACACCGAGTCCTTGGCGGTCGTGCTTTGCAAGAGATTGCGTCTGCTTTACCCTTCTATGCTCTCGGAACGATACAAGCTTGGCGATATGGCACAGTACGAGGAGCTGTCGGATTACGATCTGTTCCTGACGATCGGTAAAAAGCGCGGCTTTTTGATCAGCGGCGGTGAGATCAACACCGAACGCACGTCGCTGACCTTACTGGAGGAATTCCGCAACTGCAAGATCGGGCGCATTACGCTTGATCGCTACTCCAAGGAGGAGCTCCATGCTTGAATATACCCTGGAACAAGAGCTGCACGACAAGGGCTTTACGCTTGTGTGCGGCGTGGACGAGGCGGGACGGGGGCCCTTGTGCGGTCCTGTCTTTGCCGCCGCCTGCATCCTTCCCGACGGACTTGTGCTGGAGGGACTCAACGATTCCAAAAAGCTGACCCCCAAAAAACGCGAAAAGCTGTTTGACGAAATCTGTGAGAACGCGGTCGCTTACTGCATTGCAAGTGCAAGTGTGGAGGAGATCGACGAGATGAATATTTTAGAGGCCAATCTTCTTGCCATGCGTAGGGCGATCGACGGACTTTCTCAAAAGGCTGATTTTGCGCTGATCGACGGCAATGTGGCGCGTGATTTTCAGATCCCCGCCCGTGCCGTGATCAAGGGAGACGCGATCAGCCCCTCCATAGCGGCTGCCTCCATTCTTGCAAAGGTCTCGCGTGACCGCGATTGCTTGGAGCTGGATCGGCTGTACCCACAGTACGGCATTGCCAAGCACAAGGGCTATGGCACGAAGCAGCACATGGATGCGCTTCGTATATACGGTCCATCCCCCATTCACCGCAAACAGTTCATTCGCTTTCTGAACGATGAAAAAGCTTGATACAACAAAGGAAATCGGAAATTTTGGCGAACGGATCGCTGTGCGCTATCTGCGCCTTCACGGATATACTGTTAAGGAACGCAACTGGCGCACGGGACATATGGAGCTGGATATCATTGCCGCAAATTGGCATGAGATCGCTTTTGTTGAGGTGAAAACACGCACCTACACCGCACAAACGATTGCGGATGCGCCCCCTCCGAAAACCGCTGTCAAGGCCGAAAAGCAAGCTCTGACGCGAAAGGCAGCAAGGCAATATCTTTACGAGCATCCCACAAAACGTCGCCCACGAATGGACGTGATCGAGGTGTGGCTCATAAAGGATACCGCCGCCCGTGTACGCGTTGCCAAGATCCACCATATCAAGGGTGCGTACTGAAAGGAGCGTTATGAGGCTTTCACTATTCGATCTACACGCTGATACGGCGTGGGGGATGTATGAAAAAAGGCAGCCGCTGGATTCCAATACGCTGGCGGTATCACTTGATAAAGCGGCCGTGTTTGAGCGTTACGTGCAGGTCATGGCACTCTGGACGCATCCCACGCTTTCCGACGAGGACGGCTGGAGGCGATGCGAGGAACTGCTGAAAAACCTCAAGAATGATCCTGCATTGCGAGAAAACCGCGCTCGCGTCTGTGCATCCTATCCAACGGATCCGTCAGTTCCCTCTCTCTTGCTTTCTCTTGAAGACGCACGCATTTTAAACGGGCGTGTAGAGAGAGTCGACACACTTTATAGCATGGGTGTGCGAATCATAACCCCGCTTTGGAAGGGGGAAGGCTGCATCGGTGGCGCTCACGACACGAGAGTAGGGTTATCCTCTTTTGGGAAAACGGCACTTGAGCGTGCCCTCCAAAACGGTACGGTGCTTGATATTTCACACGCGTCCGAGCGGTCTGCCGACGATATATTCGAGTTGGCAGCAAGCCATCATGCCCCCGTGATCGCGTCGCATTCCAACGCATACAGGCTTTGCGCGGCATCCAGAAACCTACGCGACGGACAGATCCGCACGATCCTTGCATCGGGCGGGATCATCGGCATCAACCTTTATAAATATTTTCTTTGCGAGGACGGCAACGCCTGCGTCACGGACGTGATCCGCCATATCGAGTATTTTTTGGAAATGGGAGCTGCTGACGCGCTATGTCTTGGCTGCGACATGGACGGCGCTGACTTACCCGACGACCTTTCCGATCTTTCTCGCCTGCCTTTGTTGGCAGATGAATTACAAAAACGAAGCTATTCGGACGAAACGATCCGCGCGATCTTTTTTGAAAACGCACATCGTTTTGCCGAACAACATATCCGATAACCACTATAGGAGACAAAAACCATGTTTTACAAAAGCACAAGAAGTACACAAAAAGCAACCGCATCCGCGGCACAGATCATCAAGCAGGGGCTTGCCGAGGACGGAGGTCTCTTCGTTCCCGAAAGCATTCCTACGCTTTCTATGGATGAAATCGTGGCACTTTGCAAAGAGTCTTACCCCGTTCGCGCGGCAAAGATCCTTTCCAAGTTCCTTTGCGACTATACCTATGAGGAGCTGCTTGCCGACTGTACGGCGGCCTATGACGAACAGTCCTTTGTCGGCGGTGCGGCCCCCTTGGTTAACCTTTGCAACAATTTGAATATTCTGGAGCTGTGGCACGGACCTACAGCAGCGTTCAAGGATATGGCGCTGCAGATCATGCCCCGCCTGCTCTCCCGCGCGCTCGTCAAGACCGGCGAGGAGCGCACGGCGCTGATTCTGGTTGCTACCTCGGGAGATACCGGCAAGGCGGCACTTGAGGGCTACAAGGATATCGACCGTGTTAAGATCATGGTGTTTTATCCCGTGGACGGTGTCAGCCGCGTGCAGAAGCTGCAAATGGCAACGCAAACCGGTAAGAACGTCAACGTTTGCGCAATCGAGGGCAACTTTGACGATGCCCAGACCGGCGTCAAGGTGATCTTTGGTGACGAATCCATGGTGCAGAAGCTGGACGAGAACGGCTATTTCTTCTCTTCCGCAAACTCCATCAACTGGGGACGTCTGGCACCGCAGATCGTTTACTACGTTTCCGCTTACTGTGATCTGCTAAGTAACGGCACCTGCCGCGCGGGCGACAGCTTCAACGTTTGCGTTCCCACGGGTAACTTCGGTAACATTTTTGCGGCATACATCGCAAAGCTCATGGGGCTTCCGATCAAAAAGCTGATCTGCGCGTCCAACGCAAACAATATTCTCACCGATTTCTTGCGTACGGGCACCTATGACCGCAACCGCGATTTCTATCTGACCATGTCTCCCTCGATGGATATCCTTATTTCGAGCAATCTGGAGCGTCTGCTCTACTTCACCGCAGGTAGCGAAAAGACCGCCGCGTACATGGAATGCCTCAAAAAGACGGGCTGCTACACGGTTGATGACGCGGTTCTTGGTGCGATCAAGGAAAACTTTGTGGGCTACTTCGCAGATGAGGATATGACCGCCAAGACCATTCGCGATACGTACGAGGAAAACGGTTATCTTTGCGACACACACACCGCCGTTGCGATCAGCGCGGCAAAGCAGTACGTGGCGGAAAGCGGTGACGTGACCCCGATGGTCATTGATTCGACCGCAAGCCCCTACAAGTTTGCGAACAACGTCTATCGCGCGGTGACCGACAAGGCTGCCACGAGCGATCTCGACGCGCTTGACGAGCTGGCGGCGGCAACCAACACCGAAATTCCCTATCCGCTGGCAGGCCTTGCCTCTCGCGAGGTGCGCTTTACAAGGGTTGTCAAGCGCGAGGATATGGGTGCGGCCGTTTTGGAATATCTCGACATTTAAAAAATACACCGTTCTCCGCTTTCGCGGAGAACGGTGCGGCGTTTGCTTAGTCTTCCTTCGGCTTGAAGGTCGCGCAAAGCGTTTCGCCGGAGCTCAGGGCGCTGTGGGGGCCTACTGCGATCTCATTTGCGGTGCAATGTGTCTCACAATCGTGATAGTAGCAATTCTGCACGTTACATTTGATCCCCTTGATGTGCTTGCCTGCACAACAGCCGTTCTTCTTGTTTTCTTCCATTGTAAAAGTCCCCTTTTGCATTTTTGCGAAAGAATCATTCCTTCACGCTTTTAGTGTTTCCAGACCACGCTTGAATATACGAAAGAAAGGAGCTTTTCGCCGTGTCGCTTTTTGTCATTGCCGATCTGCATTTGTCCTCGGACGGAAGCAAATCAATGGAAAAATTCGGTTCGCGATGGACCGATTATATGAATAAGCTCCGTCGCAATTGGAGTGCTGTCGTCAAGGAGCATGATACGGTGATCGTGCCCGGTGACATCTCTTGGAGTCTCAAGCTCGAGGATTCTCTTTCGGATCTTTTATTTTTGGAGTCGCTCCCCGGAAAAAAGCTGATTGGAAAAGGAAATCACGATTTTTGGTGGTCTACCGCGTCAAAAATGAACGCTTTTTGGGCTGAAAATGGCATTGGAAGCATTCAGATGCTTTATAACAACGCATATGCGCTTGAGGATTGTATTGTTTGCGGTACGCGCGGATGGTTTGTGGAGGAATCCCAACAAAATACGGTTGGAAGCGTGGATTATTTACGCATTGTCAACCGCGAGGTCATTCGTTTGCGCATGAGCTTGGACGAGGCCAAGGCACTGCAAAAGATCCCCGGAAACGAGGAAACGCCGATCCTTGTGTTCCTGCATTTTCCGCCAGTCTGGAACGAGTTTGTTTGCCGCGAGATCATGGACGTTTTACATGAATACGAGATCAAAACCTGCTATTTCGGACATATCCACGGCGCTTATCACGTGCCGCGCACCACGCAATTTGAGGATATCAATTTTATTCTGTGTGCAGCGGATTATCTCAATTTTGCACCATTGCCCGTCCGTTTTGATTGAAATTTTATTTATATCACCGAAATTTCAAAAAACTATTGACAAAACAACAAAAAAATTATAAAATATAAGTTGTATGAAAAAAATCCCATTTCTATTTGGAGGACTTTAAAAAATGAGTTTGATCAAATCCGAAAAAACCGAAAAGAGCGTTTATACGCTGGAATTCTCGGTCGATAAGGAAACCTTTGACAAGGCTGTTACGAATGCCTACCGTAAGCAGGTCGGAAAGATTTCGGTTCCCGGCTTCCGCAAGGGCAAGGCTCCCCGCACTGTCATCGAAAAGATGTACGGTAAGGGATTCTTCTATGAGGTTGCTATCAACGAGGTTCTTCCCGGTGCATTCGACGAGGCTTTGAAGAGATCCAAGCTTGATATGGTAGGTCAGCCCGAGTTTGACGTTGTATCTATTGATGATAACGGCGTTGTAATGACCGCGAAGGTTGCTGTAAAGCCCGAAGCAAAGATCAAGGGCTACCTCGGCATTAAGGCTGAGAAGAAGGT
>JAZRFD010000020.1:0-3006 GCA_045661185.1 Eubacteriales bacterium
TTGGCCTCCGACTTAACCGCGCGCGCACAGTGCGCAGGATCCTGTGCTTCGTGGCATATCTGCTTCCGCTCCTCATTGGCATTTTGTTCCCCGTTTATGCCGCGCGTCCGCACGTGTGGTATATCCGAACGGAGGGGGCAGAGATCACCGTTCACGAAACCGTGAATCTGCCGACACTGCGCGAAAACGCGAAGGAAGCCTGCGACACGCTCCTTGACGGCGCCGCACAAACGGACACCACCATGCAAACCGCCGCGTATGCACTGAAGGCGTTCCTGATCGCAGCTACCGCTTCAAGCGTGCTGTTTTATTTCACCGTGAGCTTCACGGCCGTCTGCACGCTCGTGGCCTTTTGTCTGCCGCCCACACACCGATACGCCAATTTTGCCAAGCGCCTCTTGCGCTTCTTTTGCCCCAACCGCATCTGCTTTCTGCTCTCTTTTTTGTGGGCGCTGATACCTGCGCTCCTGCCACACGCGCTGCTGTTCTGCTACAAGCATCTGATGGGCATGACGATCCGCGTTCACTTTGACCCGATGGCGGACTGGATCCTCGTTCTGCTTGGAATTGCGCTTTGTGCCGCGGTTTATATCGTCACGCTCCCGTGGCAGGCAGAGGAGCACCTTGACATGTTCCGCATTTATAAATCCAAAAGCGCCGTTCCGCGCGCAGGAGATGAAGTAATATGAAAATGACGACCCTTTGCTACCCCGAGCGCGACGGCCGCTACCTGATGCTCCACCGCACCAAAAAGCAAAACGACGAAAACCGCGACAAGTGGATCGGAGTGGGTGGAAAATTCGAATACGGCGAGAGCCCCGAGGACTGCATGAAGCGCGAGATTTTAGAGGAAACGGGACTGACGATTACTTCTTTCCGCTACCGCGGCATCGTGACCTTCGTGTCAAACGAATACGGCACCGAATATATGCACCTGTTTACCTGCTCGGATTGGACGGGCACGCTGCGCGAGTGCGACGAGGGAGAGCTTGCCTGGATCGACAAGAAGGAGCTCCTTTCGCTCCCGATGTGGGAGGGCGACCGCATTTTTCTTGAGCTTCTCGACGCCAACGCGCCCTTCTTCTCTCTCAAGCTTGTGTACGAGGGTGAGCGGCTCGTGCGGGCTGAACTGAACGGAGAAACAATTGAATAAAAAATGGTGGAGAGGCATCCAAAAGGAAGCCTCTCCGCCATTTTTTACACCAGCTTTTTGAGCAGCGCGCGGATTTTGGAGCCCTTCGGAAACAGAACGGTGCTCACAGTCCAAACGAAGTGGTTGTGCAGAATCTTGCTCTTGGTCGAAATCTGCTCGTCGGGAATCACGCGTGTAGCGGAGTCATCCCGCTTGATGGCAATCCCGCGCTCCCGCACCGCGTCCAGCACGCGGCAAACGTACGGGTCACGCGCGTTGTAGCGCACAGCAACCTCGCCAGACGCGTCAAACAACGGGCGCAAAGCCGCGTCGATCTCTGCAATATTTTCGGGCAACAGACGCGAATGCGTGTAGGCGCGCCCATCGGCTTGCGTGGATTTTCTCAGCTTTTGAATGTTGTACGTGCTTTGGATCACGGGATAAAGCGTTTTGTAGCCCGCGCCGCACGCGTGCGAATAATGCGTGCGCGAGATCATTTCCTCCCACGCGCGCAGATTTGCAAGCATTTCGGCACGGTGCTCACTCTCACCGATCCCCGCCTGCATCAGGTCCAAAACCTCTCGCATGGCGGCGATCTGCGTGCGTAAGCGCTCCTCGCTGATGACCTTAACGGTCTGCCCTTCGTGAATACGGTAAAAATAGTACCCCGTGTGTACGTTACATAGCTTTTTTGCCGCGCGGAAGGCATAGAAATTGATCAGCGCATCCTCGGCGTAACAGATGTTTTTGTCACCTACAGAGCTCTCCAAAATGCACGTGCGCGCGGTTTTGAGCGTGTGCGCGCGATAGATCTTGTTCCACGTGACGTAGTAGGAGTGCTCCAAGCCGCGTTGCGCCAAAAACGCGCGCAAAACGTCCTCGCCCTCGGCATACACACGCGTGGACATGGTAGAGTCGCCTTGGCAGTAGTATCGGCTTCCCGCGGACTGAAACGCCCAGCCGTTGATCACGATATCCGCGCCCTCGCGGTCGGCAATTTCGACCATGGGCTGATGATAGTGCACCGAAATGGTGTCGTCGCTGTCAAAAAAGGTGATATATTCGCCCTCGGCCATCTCGATTCCGCGTAGACGTGCGCGCAAAATGCCGCCGTTTTCGGTTTTGAGCAGGCGCGCGCCAAATTCGGCGGCAAGCGCGGTGTAATCCAGCGTAGAGCCGTCGTCCACCATGCAGATCTCATAATCCGTCAGCGTGGAATCCGCAATGCTTTGCAAGGCCTGTCTCAAATATTCGGGGGCGGTGTTATAGACGCAAATAATGATCGAAAGCTTCATACGTCCTCCGTTTTCGTGTCTTTTTCAGGGTTTCCACTCGCCTGCAGCTTGGCAATTTCCGCCTTGTAGGTCAGCACGACCGCCAACGCGTCGTTGACGCGCGAAACGGCAAGAGAGACGCGCGGTGAAAGGTCGCGCTCATCGGTAAAATGCTCGTAAGCGATCTTGCCGAGCGCCGCGTACGCCTCCTCCAGCTTGTTTTCCGCCATGGAAAGCTTGACCTGCAGGGTCGCAAGCGTTGCGGTCTGCCCAAGCTTATCCGCCGCGCGGTTCGCAAGCCCCTTCAAGTCACCGTATACCGTATCCCAATCCATAAAAAAGCACGCTCCTTATTGTCGTTAACAATAGTATATACGCTTTTGCACGGCTTGTCAACCGCATAAATGTAAATAATCGGGATAAACTAACAAAAAACGCGTAAGGAGAAATTTTTATGAAAATGGACAAAAAGACCTACCGCCGCTTTGCCGACGCGCACGCGCCGCACTCCCCCACCGCCAAAAACTGCCTGCGCGCCTTTTTGGTGGGCGGATTGATCTGCATCGCGGCACAGGGCTTGCGTGACGTTTACGGGTCGCT